>JANLUQ010000022.1:0-12580 GCA_031363565.1 Armatimonadota bacterium
GCCATAGGCGAGGCCGAAGAACCAGAGCGCGGAAGCCGTCACCGCTCCCGCCGCAAACCAGCCGCGCGTGGAGAGGGGATACTGGGCGGAGAGGCCACCGATCAAGACGACGGTATCGAGGTAAACATGTGGGTTCAGCAAACTGAGAGCAACTGCTGTGCCTATCAGCCCGGTGCGTATGGTGGCAGGATCGTCCTCCGATAGGGTAGCCGGGCGCAGCGCGCGATAGAAAGCGTTCGCCCCATAAAACAGCAGGAAAAGTGCGCCCGCCCACGCGGCGGCGCGGGTGAGCCAGGGGATGTGGGCGATGAGGCTGCCGAAACCTGCCGCGCCGAGAACGATCAAGGCCGCATCGCAGCAGGTGCAAAGGAGGGCGACTAGAAACCGCCCCTCCTTCTTTAGCCCTTGCCGCAAAACGAAGGCATTCTGCGCGCCGATGGCGATGATGAGGCCTGCGCCAAGGCCCAGCCCGCGCCCGAAAGCATCCAGTGATACGTTCACAGCAAAAAAGGAGCAGCCGCTAAAGCCGCTCCAAATCAGTCCACGTCCGTTCGTTGTAAATGTTCCCTGCGTTGAGCGTCGGCTTCGTCTCGATGAGCGGCAGGTGGGCCTCTTCCTCAGGGGCGGGCCGATCAAACGCACTCTGCATCTTGACCGGCTTGATCTGCGTGTCGTTCACCCCGCCGACGATGCGCGGGTTCCAGCGATCGCTGGTTCGAGCCATCTTGTCGGCGAGGTTGGCTTTCTCTGGGTCTGCCATCCTACTTGCCCCGGAAGAACTTGCGGAACTTGTAGAGCGTCACGTCCCGGTTCATCTCGGCGATGGCTTTCGTCAGCGGGATTCCCTTCGGACAAGCTTTAACGCAGTTCTGAGCATTGCCGCAGCTTGTCACGCCGTCCATGCCCGCGATGGCTTCCAGCCGCTCTTCCCTGTTCATGCTCCCCGTGGGGTGGCTGTTGAACAGGCGTACCTGCCCAATGGCGGCGGGGCCGATGAAGTTGGAGTGCGCGTTGACCTGTGGGCAAGCTTCCAGGCAAGACCCGCAGGTCATACAGCGCGAGAACTCGTAGGCCTCCTGGCGGTCCCGCTCGGCGACGCGCGGGCCGGGGCCAAGGTCATAGGTGCCATCAATCGGTATCCAGCCACGAATCTTCTTAAGGTTCTCGAACATCCGCGAGCGGTCTACGGCGAGGTCCTTGACGACCGGGAACTTGGACATCGGCTCCAGCGTGATGGGCTGGGCCAGTTTATCCACGAGGGCGGCGCAGGACTGGCCGACCTTGCCGTTCATCAGCATGGTACAGGAGCCGCAGACGTTCTCCAGGCAATTCATCTCCCAGACCGGCGCGCTGGTCGCCACGCCGTCGTGCGTGACCGGGTTTTTGCGGATCTCCATCAGGCAGGAGATGATATTCATGTTCGGACGGTAGGGGATCGCAAACTCCTCCCAGTAAGGAGCAGAGTCCTGGTCTTTCTGCCGCTTGATCTTGATTTCGATGGTCTTTTGGTCAGACATGACAAAGCATCTTTCTAGTGTGTTATCGCCTAATGTGTTGTCGCGTCGGACTTCGGCGTCGCGGGCAGTGCAGGGCGGCGCGGCGTGTTGCCGATGTGCAGGGCGCCGGTGATTGCCTCGATATCGGCCTTGAGGGCAGTCGCCCGCGCGTCACCGCCAAAGGTCAGGTCTGGCGATTGCTGCCCTTTGTAGGTGATAAAGGTCCGCGTGCCGAAGGACGCGCTTCGCATCCCGTGGCGCGCGGGCATACCCGACAGCGGCATGGCAGCGGCCAGATCATGGAAAAGCTGCTGGGTCATCGCCATTGGCAGGCTCACTGTCTTGCCATCTACCGATGCACCAGCGGAATGTACCGTGATCTGATAGCCCTTCGTGTTGGTCGAGCCGGTGTTCTCGATCATGACGGTCTCTGAGTGCATCATCTTGGGTTTCGCCTTGGGTTTCACCTTGTAAGGTGCTTTCGCCAGGGCCGGCAGGGCTACAAGAAGCAGCCCGGCCAGGCCTAGGGCGAAATTACTGCGCGTGGACATCCTTCTCCCCTTGCTGCGAGACAAGATTGCTCGCTTTTGCTGGGTCGGCGTCGCTCACCTGCTGGTCGCCGGTCGGCTAGTCCTTGTCCGCTTCCTTGACCTCAGCCCGATCACCATTATAGGAAGTGTCGCGGCGGGCCTCCGGGGGACGGGTACTAAGCTGGTCGCCGCTGCCGTTCGCGTCAGCCCCCGCGGCGATCCGCATTTCCTGGACTGCCGTACCGGTCAAGCCTGCGCCCATCGAGAGAACGCCGTTCTTGCCGTTGACGCCGTTACCGTTGGCCGTATGACCATTGCCGTTGGCGCCGTTCCCGTTGGCCGCGTGACCATTGCCGTTGGCGCCGTTCCCGTTGGCCGCGTGACCATTGCCGTTGGCCGTATGGCCGTTCCCATTCCCATTGACAGTGGACGCATGACCATTTGTTCCATTGCCGTTCAGCGTGACGATCAGTGTATCCTTCGCGGCCTCAGCGGTCGGCGTTGCCGTCCCTTGCTCATTCTTCTCGGCGGCGTAGTTCCGCAGGCGAGGCTGGATCAACGAAGTGTCCACATCCAGGTAAGACAGCCTCGGGCCGTCCGGCGTCCATTCGGCGATCGTCGACTTCAGAAAACGCTCGTCGTCGCGCTTTGGAAACTCCGGCTTGTAGTGCGCGCCGCGCGACTCGTCGCGGGCCAGCGCGCCCTGCACGACGGCGCGCGACAGGTGCAGCATGTTCTTGAGCTGCCGCGTGAACGGGATAAGCTGGTTGGTCCAGTTCGAGCTGTCCGCGATGCCGACATGCTCGACGCGCTCCATCAGTTCCTGAATCTTCGCATCGGTCGCGCGCAGGCGGTCGTTGTAGCGAACGACGGTGACGTTCTCCGTCATCGTGTCGCCCAGTTCCTCGTGCAAACGGTACGGGTTCTCAGTTCCTGTCGAGGCCGCCAGATTCTCGTACTTTTCCTGCTGTCGCTGCCGTGCGCCCTCGAACATCGAGGAGGGCAGATCGTCCACGCTCTTGGGCAGATGCTTGACATAGTTCACCACGCCTGGCCCGGTGAGCTGGCCGCCGGTCAGGCAGGACAGCAGCGAGTTCGCACCCAGCCGGTTCGCTCCGTGGTACTGATATTCGCACTCGCCAACGGCGTACAGGCCCTGGATGTTGGTCATCTGGTTGCGCGGGTCGCCTTCGACCAGCGCCCCCGTTTTCTCGTTCTTGACGAAATCTACCCACAGGCCGCCCATCGAATAGTGGACAGCGGGGAAGATTCGCATCGGCGTCGTGCGCGGGTCCTCGCCGATAAACTTCTCGTAGATCTCCAGGATGCCGCCCAGCTTGATATCAATCTGCTTCTTGTCCAGATGCGTCAGGTCCAGATAGACCTGGTTCTGGCCGCCGACTCCCATCCGCTGGTTGACGCACACGTCAAAGATTTCGCGGGTCGCGATATCGCGCGGAACCAGGTTGCCATAGGCCGGATACTTCTCTTCCAGGAAGTAGAAGCGCTCGCCTTCGGGGACGTTTTCACCGCGCCGCTTCTCCTGCGGGTCGCGGGGCACCCAGACACGCCCGCCCTCACCGCGCGCCGACTCGGACATCAGCCGCAGTTTGTCCATTCCTGGAATGGCCGTCGGGTGGACCTGGATAAACTCGCCGTTGGCATAGCGCGCGCCCTGCTGATAGACCGCCGAGGCCGCCGTGCCCGTGTTCATCACCGAATTAGTCGAGCGGTTATAAATGATGCCCGGCCCGCCGGTCGCCAGCACCACGGCGTCGGCCTTGAACTCCTTGATCGTCATCGACCGCAGGTCCTGCGCGATGATACCCTTGCAAACGCCGTCGTCATCCTGAACAACGCCCAGGAACTCCCAGAACTCGTGTTTGGTGACCTCACCCGCGACTTCATGCCGCCGCGTCTGCTCGTCCAAAGCATACAAAAGCTGCTGGCCAGTCGTTGCACCCGCATAGGCCGTTCGGTGATGTTTCGTCCCGCCAAAGCGCCGGAAGTCCAGCAGGCCCTCCCCGGTGCGGTTAAACATGACGCCCATCCGGTCCAGCAAATAGATGATGCCCGGCGCACTGTCGCACATGTGCTTGACAGGCGGCTGGTTGGCAAGGAAGTCGCCGCCATAGACCGTGTCATCCAGGTGCTCGTAGGGCGAGTCGCCCTCGCCCTTCGTGTTGACCGCGCCGTTGATTCCACCCTGCGCGCAGACCGAGTGGCTGCGCTTGACGGGAACGAATGAGAACAGGTCCACGGGGACTCCCGCCTCCGCGATCTTTACCGTCGTCATCAGCCCGGCCAAGCCGCCGCCGACGACGATGACCTTGGGTTTTGTGTTGCTTGCAACTGTCGCCATAGTTCTGATCCTCTTATCTAGTAACAGCCGCTAATAAAGCTCGGTTCCTGGAAGTCCGCTCTTGTAGGGAGCGGTGTTCGTAATGTACGCCTGTCATTCCTCTTCTACCGCCTCGGCGAAGTCCATCTCCGCGTAGACATCGGCGAGTGCTAGGCTAATCCCCGGCGTGGGGACTGCGATCGTGCTTTCCAGGCCCTCAGCTATCGTGTAGTCCCAGTGCCTGTGTTCCCCGCGCGAGAAAAGCTCGGCGCGCCTCGTTCTGACTCACGAGGAGGTAGGCGGCCAGCAGCGCGATAGCGATATAGTTGTGGAACTTTTCGCCCTGGTCCTTGCTCTTCCTGCTGTGCGACGCCACTTCCGCCACGAGGAGAGGATTTGTTAAGACCGTGCGATTACCGCTGAAGAACTGACGCGGTCCACAAGTGGCGCTTAGGTCCGGGTAGTATGTCTGACGCGCGGCTCGAACCTTCGCGTCGGAAGACATAACAAGGCATCCCCGGCCGCGCAAAGCCACGATCAAGGCCGACCCGAGGTTTATAGCTAGGGCGCCGTGGTAGTCCGTTCCACCCGGCACAAGCCTGATCTCCCCATTCACATACTCTGACTTTTCCGCAGCCCTCTCTTCCAAGGCCAGGTACTCGTCCTCCGTGTAGAGCCTCTTCTATGTCTGCGGTGCGATCTCACGCTCTGCGATTGCCATGCTCTACGCCTCCGGTCAGCGCCGTACGATATTTACGGCGGGTGCGGTGGTGTCCGTTCCGCGCAGGCCATCGGCGCGCAGATGCACGATGCTCCACAGGCCCATGCCCGCGAAGACAAAGAACAATCCCCAGCAGGCATACTGGTTCAGGCGCTGCGAGTGGGCCGAAATCGTGATCCCCCAGCGGATGCAGAAGTTCCACAAGCCGTTCGTGAAGTGGAAAACGGTTGCGATGATCCCAATTGCCTGGATCGCAAAATGCAGCGGGTCAGCCATCTGATGCGCCATCGCCCCGTAGCGGATCGCGATCTCCGGGTCTGGGTTATGCTGCCAGAGCAAAATGTACTTCTGCAGGCTTGTGAAATAGATGTGATAGCCGATGTAGAAAAAGGCGATCACGCCGCTGGCGCGCTGCAAGAAATACATCCAGTTGCGGCCGTACTTGTATTTACCCAGGTTTGTTTGACCGTAGGCCGTGATCCAAATGCCGTAAATCGAATGATACAAGATCGGGACATAGATCAGCACGATCTCCAGGACAGCGACGAAGGGCAGGCCGCCATAGACCTTGATGACCGTGTTGTAAGCCGCCGCCCCACGCAGGGCATAAGAATTAGCGATGAGGTGCTGGAGAAGAAAGAAGCCGATGGGAAAGATGCCCGAAGCGGAGTGAAGACGGTGCCAGATGTAGGGGTCGCGAAGCCGCCCCTTGGCATTACTCGTCTCGTTGTTCGCGGTTCTCGGTTCCGGTGTTGCGACAGCCATGAAAAAACCTTTCAGTGTCCATTGACACCAAATTATACCCAGAGCTGTCAAAGAAGTAAAATGAATTGTGTTTGCGGGTATGATAAGACTACCTTATGATAAGCCTGGATAGCCTACAAACTTTTGCCGACCTTGTGGAGTCTGGCAGCTTCTCCAAAGCGGCGGAGAAGAACTTCGTCTCGCAGTCCGCCGTCAGTCAGCGACTCCGCGCCTTGGAGCGCGAGTATGGACAGACTTTGCTGGACCGGAGCCAGGGGCGGGGACGGGTGACAGTCACGGCGGCGGGCGAGGCCCTTTACCGGGGGGGGTGTGAGGTCTTGCTGCGAGCGATTGCCCTGGACGCCGAGATGCATCAGTTTTCGGACGAGGTCGCCGGCACGGTGCGCGTGGCGACCGTCTACTCGGTCGGCCTCCATGCCCTCCCGCCCCGGCTGAAGCCGTTTCTGGCCGCCCACCCGCGCATCAATGTCCACCTGGAATATGAGCAGACCGATAAGGTCTACGACGATGTCGCCTCGGGCCGGCTCGATGTCGGCATCGTGGCCTGCCCTACCCCAAAGCGTGACCTGGAAGTGATTCCCTTCTCCGATGAGGAGATGGTCGTCATCTGCGCCCCCGAACACCCCCTGGCGCACCAGCAGCAGATATGGCTGAGGCAGCTCGATGGGCTGCCGTTCATCGGCTTTGCCGACGACATCCCCACCCGGCGGCTCGTAGACGACCATCTGCGAACGGCTGGCGCGCGCGTCCGGATGGTAACAACGTTCGACAACATCGAGACCATCAAAAACCTGGTGGAGATCGGCAGCGGCCTCAGCCTCCTGCCGATTGATACGGTGCGTCAGGAGCAAAGGATGGGAACACTCGTCGCCCTGCCGCTGGCCCCCGCCGATGCGTTCGCACGCCCCACCGGGCTGCTCCTCAAAAAGACGAAAGCCCGCCGCGCCGCCGTCCGCGCCTTCGTGGAGGCAATGTCACCGGCGACTTCTCCATGAGTTCGCGGATACGCGCTCTCATCCGTCTGGCCTCTTCCGCCAGGTCAGGGGCGACGCGGCTCCCATAGTAGATCAGACATTTCAGTCCGACGAGCCAACGCGACAATTCATAAAGAGGCTTACGGCCCTCATAGCCGTCATCCAGCCGGACATGCGCCGTGTATGCCTCGAGGAACGCCTCCCGCGGTGACTCGTAACCGTCGCCGAAGTGTGCCAACTCAGTCCGCATCAGGTCGTACTCATTGTGACCGATGACGGCTTCTTCGACATCCAGGATGCCCGAAACCATCCCGCCCGACACCAGGATGTTGCTCATGTGCAGGTCCATGTGCAGAAGCTGGGGCACGATGGGATAGCCCAGCAAGTCTTCACGCTCGCCGAACCAGCGGCTAACAGATTCCGTAAGGTCATAAAACTCCGTCCGTGACAGAAAAGAAAGCTGTCCCCGGACGATCTGCCTGTGCATCTCGCGCCAAGTCGCGAAAGGGCCGGTATCCGCCCCGATGGCTTCGCCCGCGAGTTCCTGCGTGGAGCCAACGGTGACAACTCCGTCCTGCCCCGCAGCATCGTCGAAGCGGTCGAACGTCAGCGCCTGCATCCGGCCCAGGAACTCGCCTAGCGGCCGGTAGGCGTCCAGCCTCTCGGCGGCGCTCATATTCTCATATGCCTGCGAGAGCGTGAGGCCGGGGAGGCGCTCGGAGAGGCTGTAGGCGAACGGGGCAAAAGTGCGGGAGAGGTCAGTCTTCAGCACCTTTGGCGCAGGGATGCCTTGACCCCGGAGAAGCCCGTATACGATCCGCTCTTTGTTAATCTTCCAATCGGATGCCGGGTCGCGGGAGACTTTGAGGAAGAGATCGCCTTGCGTCGTCTCAAGGATGAAGACGCTGCCGGTCAGGCCGCTTCCTGGCCTGCGGACGCTTTGCAGTGTTATCCCGAGAGGGGTAAGGGTCGGTTGGATGTGCTCCGTACTGGGTGTCCGATCCACTGTATCTATCCCTGGGGCCGAACGTCGTCACTCAACATCAATGAGACCACCCTCGGAAATCGTCGTGCAGATCATTGTCTGCACCCCTTAAGCCGCGACAAGACTTTGTTCACCAGCCACTAGATCGAAAGCAAGAACAAAGACACTAACGCAAAGAGGACACTTACCGCCGTGATAGCAGAGCTTTGTATCTGGAGGCCCGTATTCATCGCCCGCCGTGCAAACAGAATGGCCCTCAGACCGAAGTACGCTGCTACCACATAAAATACCGGCCACAGATCGTGGAGACCGCTGATGAGAGCTATTAAGGGGAAATGTACTCGGATAGCAGCCGATAGCAGTAGGCCCAGGAATGGAAAGATACAGCCGATAACGAAAAGAAAGATGGCTTCATTCAGGTAGCGCCGAGAACGCAAAGTCCTCTCTTGATGAGGATCGTCGGCAGGCTCTACAAAGGGAGCATTGGGCGGCGGAGGCCAGACAGTCGCTTGCTGGTGCGGCGTCCTGTCTGCCTCGCTCTGATCACTCATTTTATCCGCCCAGTGCCTGTCGAACCAGCCCCGGAATGTCCGCCGTCGTTTCGGCGACGCGGACGCCGGCAGCTTTGAGGGCGTCCACCTTCGCTTGCGGGCCGCCCGACGTGCCGGAGATGATGGCCCCCGCGTGGCCCATTCGCCTGCCGGGCGGAGCGGTCAGGCCGGCGATGAATCCGATAACGGGCTTGGTCATGGTCTTGATGTACTCAGCGGCGATTTCCTCGTCCGACCCGCCCACCTCGCCGCACATGACGATGGCCTTTGTCTCGGGATCGGCCTCAAAGAGCGGCAAGACATCAATGAAGCGCGTGCCCGGCATGGGGTCGCCGCCAACCCCGACGCAGGTCGTCTGGCCTAAGCCCGCGCGGGTCAGGGCGTCCACCGACTCATAGGTCAAAGTGCCGGAGCGCGAGACGATGCCGACCGGGCCGGGGATGAACATGGAGGCCGGGATGATACCGATCTTCGCCCCGCCGACCGTCAGGATGCCGGGGCAGTTCGGGCCGAGCAGGCGGGACTTGGAATACTTTACGACGTTGACGGCCCGGATCTCGTCCTCGATGGGAATGCCCTCGGTGATGCAGACGATGAAGTCAATGCCGGCGTCCACCGCCTCCATGATGCTATCGGCTGCCCCGCGCGCGGGGACGAAGATGCAGGTCGCATCCGCCCCCGTCGCGTCCTTCGCCTGGCGGACGGTATCGAAGACGGGGACGCCCTGGACCGTCATGCCGCCCTTGCCGGGCGTGACGCCGCCGACCACCTGTGTCCCGTACTCGATCATCTGGGCGGTGTGGAACTCGCCCTCGCGGCCCGTGATGCCCTGGACGATGACCTTGGTGTTCTTGTCAACGAGTATGCTCATCGTTTAGCCTTTGCGCCGCTTGAAGTAGAAGACGGTGACGGGGACGTTCTCGTCCTCCTCGCCCTCATCCGCCTCGTCATTGGCCCGGACGTCCGCCACGGCGTTGACCAGCTCCCAGCCCTGCCCGCCGTGCTGGTTCAGGGTCTCCTCATCGGTCTCGTCGTCCGAGTCGCTGACGATGATTTTGTACTCGAATGTGTCTGCCATCATGTTCTCCTTGAAGTTACGCGTGAAATCGTGTCACTTGGACAGTAGATAGTACCCGATTAGTCGGGCGGTGTCACCCAGGGCGTCCTGATGCGTCCGCTCATACGAGTGCGAGGCATCCACCCCTGGCCCGATCAGGGCCACGCGGACATCCGCGCCGGCCCGCCACAGGGCCTCGCCGTCTGAGCCGTAGTAGGGGTAGATGTCCGTCCGCAGCGTCATCCCCTTCTCCTCCGCCAGCCGCTTTAGCTTGCGATTGAAGTCAATATGATACGGCCCGCCGCTGTCCTTGACGCAGAGCGTGCAGTGGTATTCGTCCGACGCCTGCCCGTCCCCAATGGCCGCCATGTCCACCGTCAACAGCTCGACGATGTCCGGGGGGAAACCGCCCGCCGCGCCATGTCCGACCTCCTCATAATTGCTGATATGGAGCGTCGTCCGTTGGGCCGGAACCTCGCCCGTATCCTGCAAGGCCTTGACGGCGGCCAGGACGCAGGCGACGCCGGCTTTGTCGTCCAAATGCCGACTGCGGAGGAACCCATTCACAGCCTCGACGCGTGGGTCGAGAAACACGAAGTCGCCGACCGCGATTCCCAGCGCCCGCGTCTCCGCCGCACTCCCCGTCCGCGCATCAATCCGCACCTCCAGAGACGACGCCTCGCGCTTCGTCTCCCCGACTGCGGGCCCATGCACATGGGAAGACGCCTTGTTGAGTTGTACGCTCCCCCGGTAGGTCCCCTGCCCCTCCGTGGCGACGGTGACACCCTCACCCTCAATGGCGTTCCATGGATACCCGCCGATTTGCGTCAGGACCAGCCGCCCGTTTGGCTTGATCTCCTTGACCATCGCGCCTAGAGTGTCTACATGGGCGGTGACGGCTCGCGGCTCCGTATCCGACTGTCCTTCCAGAGTGGCGACCAGGGCGCCTTTCACCGTCCGTCGCGTTGTAAGGCCGAGAGCGCGCAGGGCTGCTTCCGTGAAGGCGATCCCGCGCTCCGCGTCCCCCGTCGGGCTGGGCGTGTTCAGCAGGCCAACAAGAAAGTCAGCCAAAAAGTCGGTGTCAATGGTCATGGCGTCTTCCACAAAATCGGATTTCGATGTTTTCAACTACTTTTTCTTCACACTATCCGGGGCCGAAGCTAAATCTTTCCGCTGCCAAACGCGCACATAATCAATCGCGAACTCCGCAGGAAGGCGGGAATCTACGAGGGGGGTATTGTCCCATCCACCCGTCGGCAGGGTGAACATTAAGATGGAAGGCACGTTCGAGACGCGCGGGTCTTTCCAACGCAAAACCTCGTGGCCATTGCAGTAGTAAACCACGGAACCCGGCGTCCACAGCAGGCCGCAGGTGATAAAACCTTCTTTGTCAGGCTGGACATAGATCTTGTCTAACCCTAACGTCTTGTGATCTTTGCCGTAGCCGTCATAGTGCATGGCGATATTGTAGCGGGTCGGCCCCCAGTGGGTCAGGTGCTCCATGATGTCGAATTCCATGCCGCCGTTTGCTGTGTCCTGACGCTTCCACTTCTCCGGCCCGGCGGCACGCCCTCGGTCGGGCATCATCCAGAAGGCCGGCCATAGACCGGGAGCCGTCGGCAGCTTCATCCGCGCCTCGAAGTAGCCGTAACGCTGGGTCCACTTGTCGTAGGTGTGGAGGTAGCCGGCGGCATAATCGGTCTGCTTTTGTGTCGGGTCGTCGTTGTTAAAGCCGGTCTTCTTCTCGTATCGCAGCTTGACCACGCCGCCCCCGACCAGGACATCATCCTTGCTCCAATGCGTCTGCTTGTCCCAATAGTTGTCCCCATAGATGCTCCAAATGGATTGGTTCAAAGTAGTGCCATCGAACTCGTCGTCCAGCGTCTTGACCCAATCACCCGCCACCGGCGGATGCTGCCCGAGCCAGGCCGGGGCCTGGGGGGTCGCCGGCAGAACGGCCTTGATTGCCTCAACTTGGAGGACCTGCTGACTGGGCGCATTTTCGCAGGAAAGTACAACGGCGGAGACTGCATCGCTGGTGATGTGACTCCCTGTGGCCTTTTGGGAGAAATCGGCAGGAGTGGCTCCGGCAAAAGGAATAACGATCTCTTCAGTCTTTCCCGAAGCCAGAACAGCGCCGATCTTCCAATCGGAGACGCCGCCATTGCTGTCCAGTCGGACACGAGGTGTCACCGGCGTCTGTCCCTCGTTGTGAGCTTGGACATGAACTTCGAGATAATCGCGCAGATCCCACCGGCCCGTTCCAGGCCGTACCGACACTGACTGCTCTCCCTGACCACCCGGAAACACGGCCCGCATAGTCTGCTGAAGGCCCGCGCCCACCATCTCGGCTTTCGCGTTCTGGGAAGTGATCTGCACCGTCAGATCAGCCGGGCGGACTGCGCCGAGTAGGACACCACCCTTCGGCCGGACACGAACATCTTCTGGGGCAACCGGAGGCGTCTCCCCGGCTGATCCGCCAGCCACCAACGATTCGAGGCGGAATGACTGCACTTCATCAGACTTGTCTATAAACAGCAGGGCGTTGACAACCGCACCCGGCATCAGAGCATAGCCTGGCTTCTCCCCGTAGGAATACCCGAAGACCGTTTTGACCGTGCCGGATTCCCCCGGCTTTAGAGTGACCGTCTCGGTGTTCCACGGGTTATCCGTCCAGCCACCAGCATTATCCACCCGCAGGCTGACTGAGAGAGGTTTGGTACCGATATTTACCAAGCGCGCCTCGACATGTCCAAAGGCTGAAAGATCCCAGGATGCTCCTATGGGCTTGACATTGACGCCGGGGTAAGCGTCTTTACCAGGCTGACAGGTGACTACCATGCCAGGTGCCTCCAGACGTAAACTGTGGACGACCTTGACTTGATCGGAAGTTGGAACTAGGCGACTCTCGGTTCCCGGTTTCATGTCGAGAATAGCTTGGGAAGCCTTGGGAAGCAGGGATTGGCGATTGGCGACTTGGTAGAAGCCGACAGTAACGATTAGCAAACCTACAACGGAAGCGATCCTGATGCCGTCACGGATTTGAATCATAGAACAGACCTCTTTTATAAGTAGCGTATACCTGTGTCATGCTTTACGCCGATGCGCAGCACCTGAAGCCAACGGACTTTAAACCCTTGACCGGAGTGACCCCGGTCGC
>JANLUQ010000028.1:0-7231 GCA_031363565.1 Armatimonadota bacterium
GTGGATCGGGCGCAGCGAAGGGGCGGAGGTCCACTTTCAGATCGCCCCCCCCGCCCCCAATAACGGGGGAGCCGGAGGGGGGCCACTCTCTCCCATCCATATCCCGCCAGCAGAGCCAGCGCGAAGCAGGCCCACAGCAGGCACCGGGCGGGATCGTGGAAAGCCCGGAAGCCCGGCAGGACGAAATACGCCCCATAGTACAGCCCGCCGCTCCCGCCCATCGCCATCCAGACGCCGAACGCGAGGACGCCCGTCCAGAACCGGGCGGCGTTCATCCCCCCCCTGCGCCACGCCGTGACGCCGCCCCAGAGCGCCAGCCCAAAGGACAGCCAGCCGACATAGCAGCAGGTCTCCCAGAAGTTGCCCCGCGCGGTCCAATCGCCCCAAAACGGGTGCCCATGCAGGCGTGGGAGGACGAAATTGCCCAGTTGATGCCCCGGCAGGAAGAAGCGGTTGACGACGTGGAACGATAGTTTCTGACGTGCCGCGTCCCGGAACAGCGCCACGGCGGGCAAAAGCTGCCCCGCCGCCAGCCCCACCGCCACAAGGCCGGAGAGAAGGAGCATTCCCCCCCGCCCCCAATTCTGGGAGAGCCGGATTGATATGCCTCGTAGGGGCGCCGCTTGCCGCGCCCTCCTGTCCCGCCGCGCCCTCCTGTCCCGCCGCGCCCTCCTGTCCCGCCGCGCCCTCCTGTCCCGCCGTGCCCTCCTGTCCCGCCGTGCCCTCCTCTCTTGCTCCGTTCCGGCACCCCCAGAATTGGGGGCGGGGGGGGCCACACAGACGAACACGCCCCAGGCCGATGCCAGATACAGCGTCAGCAGGGTCATCTGCGCGTGGGCAGCCAGCAGCTGCAGTCCGAGGATCAAGCCTAGCGTCAGCGCGTCTCGGATGCGCCGCCCGCGCAGCACCTGGTCCAGCGCCCACAGCACCCAGGGTAGCCAGGCGGACGCCTGCACCATGTTGGGGAACTGCTCCTTCGAGACCAATTGCCCCCCGAACATGAACGTGATGGCCGCCAGCAGGGCCGCCCCGCGCCCAATGGTCAGCGCGCGCCGGGCGAATAGATAGGTCCCGATACCCGCAAGCCAGACATGCAGCGCGACGGTCAGGCTGAGGAAGTAGGAAGCCGATACGAACGGTAGCAGGGCAGTGACCGGGTACAGTGGCCACGCCTGCGGGTTGCCCGCATATGGGGTGCCGCAAAAGATCAAGGGGTTCCAAAGCGGGACTCGGCCCGCCCGCAGGTTCTCCCGCAGGAAGCCCGCCATCGGCCTGAAGTATAGGCCGATGTCGCCCCAATATAGAACGCGGCCCCCGATAAGCTGCGGCCAAAAGTAGACCAGCGTCAGCAGCAGCAGGAAAAGTGGGACCCAAAGGCGGGCTTGCCACAGGCGCGCGTATGGTGTAGAATAGGCTCTGGAATCGGGGCGTTCGCTCGCGCGTAAGTCTCTCACGGCGGGCAGTGTATCACGGGAAGGGAGAGTTTGTCAATGAGGCGCATCGCGATCATCGGTGGGACTGGCTTCGGCGAGGCTTTAGTCGCGGGGACGCCCGAGACGGTGGAGACAGACCACGGCATGGCCTCACTCACGCGGGCGGACCTCGGCGAAGGCCGCGAACTGCTCTTTCTAGCCCGCCATGGCGCGGGCCACCGACTGCCGCCGCACCGCATCAATCACCGGGCCAATATCGCCGCCCTGCGCGACTTGGGGGCGGACGCCGTGTTCGCCACCGCCGCCGCCGGCTCGCTGCGCCCCGAGATCGCTCCCGGCGACATGGTTATCCTGGACGACTTTCTGGACCTGACCAAAGGCGAGGTTATCACCTTCTTCGGCGAGCCGGGCGATGTCCGGCACACTGACTTCGTCCACCCCTATGACCCCGCCCTGCGCGCCGCCCTGCTCGCCGCCGTGGACCCGATGCTGGCCCCCAATGTTCACCCGTGTGGCACCTACCTGTGCGTCTCCGGGCCGCGCTACGAAACCCCCGCCGAGGTCCGCCTCTTCGCCGCATGGGGCGCCCACGTCGTTGGCATGACCGGCGCCCCCGAGGCCATCCTGTGCCGCGAGGCCGGCCTGCCCTATGCCGGCGTCGCCCTCGCCACGAACTATGGGACTGGCCTGCTCACTGACGCGCCCCTCTCTCACACTGAGGTCGAAGCGCAGATGTCCACCCGCCGGGACGCCCTCGCCGCCTGGCTCCTGCGCGCCGCGCGGGCCGTCTAAACGCAAGTACAAAGGAACAATAAATGGCACTCGCCCACCAGTATCAGTACGCTGAGAAAGAACGCTACACCGAAGACGAATACTTCGAGTTCGAGCGCACCAACTTCGGGCGCTGGGAATACGCCCAGGGCGAAATCCGCGCCATGAGCGGCGGCACTGCCGACCACAGCACCATCGGCGGAAACATCGTCCGCGTCCTCGGCAACGTCCTCGTCGCCAGGGGCTGCCGCGTCTTCGGCCCGGACATGAAGGTCCACACCCGCGCCGATGTTAACACTTTCCCCGACGTGTCGGTCGTCTGCGGGCCGCTCGGCTTCCACCGGGGCCGCAAGGACATCATCACCAACCCCCTGCTCGTCGTCGAAGTCCTTTCCGAATCGACCCAAGACTACGACCGGGGCGACAAGTTCCGCTATTACCAGACCGTCCCGACCCTGACCGACTACCTGCTCGTCGCCCAGGACGAGGCGCGCATCGAACTCTACACGCGCGACGAAGATCACTGGCGGTATCGGATCATCACCGGCCTGGACAGCACGGTTTATCTGCCCTCTGTCGAAACGACCCTGGCCCTGTCCGATATCTACGCCTTGATCGAGTTCGGGTCTGATGGGGTGGGCGCATAAACAGAGAAGCGCCGGCAACACATCCGTACCTTTTGTGGTAGAGTCATGCTGTCAAGGACTGTGTGCCGCGACACTGTGCGGAATATCGAGCGAGGAGAGGACCATGCACAACGAAACATTGTTCGAGAAGTTCGGCCGTGTCGCGATGGACAGTGTCCAGGCGCGGGCGCTGCTGAAGGAAATCGTGCGCGTCCACGCCTTACCTGTGGATAGCGCAGAGGCAGCAGCGGAGCGTGAGGCGATGCTGTCACGGCTTTGTCAAATGGCGCAGGAAGAACTCAATGCGCCGCCAGTGTTCGTCAAAGCGCGGCGGCACCGATGGTTTGCGGGTCTGGCGGGACTTCTGCATAGGCGTCAGTCCGCCTGATATGGAGACCTCCCCTCCTGGGTATACTGGCCAAACTACCGAACTAAGCAGGGGAAGGGAAACAGACACATGACGGGGAAATTGGACGGGAAAGTCGCACTGGTGACAGGTGCCTCGTCGGGCATCGGGGAGGCGACAGCGCTTGCCTTGGCGGAAGAAGGCGCGGCCGTCGCGATCTCCGCCCGGCGCGCGGACCGGCTGGAGGACCTGGCAAAGCGCATCGAGGCGAAGGGCGGCAAAGTCAAAGTGATCGTGGCTGATGTCGCCTTGGAAGATCAGGCGCAGGAGATGGTTGTGGCCGCGAACGCCGCCTTCGGACGCCTGGACATCCTGGTCAACAATGCCGGCGTCATGTTGCTCGGCCCCATCGCGAACGCGGACACTGAGGACTGGCGGCGGATGATCCAGACCAACGTCCTGGGCCTGATGTATGCCACCCACGCTGCCCTGCCGCTGATGCGTGCGCAGGGGCAGGGCCATATCGTCAACATCTCCAGCGTGGCGGGCCGGACCGCGCGGGCGGGGGCGGGCGTCTACAATGCCAGCAAGTGGGGCGTCGGCGCCTTCTCCGAGTCGCTGCGCCAGGAGGTCTACAAGGATAAAATTCGTGTGACGATCATCGAGCCGGGCGCGGTGGCGACCGAGTTGACCCAGCACATCACGCACCCCGACTCCAAGAAGCAGATCGAGCAGTTCGTCCAGGCCATGACCCCGCTGGAAAGCGAGGACATCGCCGCTGCCATCCTCTACGCCGTTACCCAGCCGCCGCGCGTCAATGTCAACGAGATCTTGATCCGCCCGACCGATCAGGAGCGGTAACCCTTCCCTGTGCCCGTCCTGCACATGTAATCGCCCTGGGTTTCGCTCGCCCCCGCTTGACGCCCGCGCCGAACGCTGTTATAATAGCCCCATGGCAAGTACGGCACGAACACGCGGGACACGGGTGAGGGCGAAGCGGCGCGAGCGACCGCTCGGCGCGGCGGTCAGCGCAGGGCTGGCGGTGACGCTGGGGATGGGGCTGATCATCCTGGTCGTGCAGCTTCTCATCCCCAGCTCGTTCCTGCGACAGTATTACGAGCTGCTCCGGCATTCCCCCAGCGCGACCCTGCCGTTTAACGCCCTCTACCAGCAGTATTCCGAGCAGGCTGCGCGCGAGGAGGCGCTGTTCGCGACACCCTTCTCGCTCCTCTGCGGCGGGCTGACCGTCGGCCTGCTCGCGCCCCGCTATGCCCCTCGGTGGCGCGTTCTGGTTGTATCGGGCCTGATGGCGCTTGGCATCCTCGCCGTCTCCGTCTCGTTCCTGTGGGTGGACAATGTCAACACGACCGCCCTGCTGAACACGCACGAAGGCGGCTATATCACCCACCCGACTGCCCCGCTCGGCTACTTGCTGCGTCAGGCCCTCTGGGGGCTGGGCTGGATTGCCGCCTGCATCCTCGGCGCCTGGCTCGGCCTGCGCCTCCGTGACCGACGCCCCGCCTCGGACGGCGGCAAAAAAGCCGCGCCCCAGGCCCCGCGCGAAGCCGTCCGCCGCTGATAACCCTAAGAGTGGCACTTACCAAGAGTGGCGCCTACTTCGCTTCCACGACTTCCATGCCCACGACACGCACTGCGTCGGCCTGCATCACGATCCCGGCGGGCGTGTGATGCAAAGTCCCCGCCACCACTACCCGGTCCCCCATGACCGTGGGCGGGATGAGATGCGGCGCGTCAACCTGCATCGGTATTTGACCCAGGCCGTCCGCGACGAAGAAGTGGTCGCCCAATCGGTCCGAGCCGCTTGTCACCACGAGCGCGTTCAGCAGGACTTTCGCGCCCTCCGGCTGTGCGCCGATGCCGGCCACCCGCGCGGCGATAGGGGCGATAGTCGCCGCCAGGCCGACCGTCCGCGCCGTCTCACCCGGGTGTACCCGCAGGTCCGCCTCGTACACGCCGCCCGACCAGGCCGCCCGGACATGGTAAGTCCCCGGCGGAAGGCCCGCGAACCCGAACCACCCATTGCCGTCGCTCTCCCCCGACCGCCGCACCTTCCCATCATGGCGGGTCGCCGTCACCTGCGCGCCGTCTAGGGGCGTCAATCCGCCCCCGGACAGCAAAGTTCCCATCAATGCGCCCGTACTCGGATGCACCTTCCAGGGCATCGGGGGCGGCAGCACGTCCCGCGTGAAGACATTCGGCAGGGCCGCGAACAGGGCGGGGTCCCCTTCCACCTCCTGACCGTTCAGGCCCGTCGGCGTGTCATAGCAGTAGACCACAGCCCCCGCCGCCCGGTGGCCCGCCGCCGTCTGCGCCCGCGTGTCCCGGACCATCGAAAGCGTATCGGCGACGGGGTTCAGATACGCCCCGACCCCGAGCGCCGCCTGATGCCCATACTGATGGTCCTTGGCGAATGTGTTCCACCCCCGCCACTTCGGCAGGGACTTTGCCGCCCGGAAGTACGTCATCGGGCAGTTCAAATCCAATATCCCCTCGCGCATCCAGTCTCGCCAGGACGCGAAGACCTCCGTGTACGCCGCACTCTTCGCCTCATACTCGGCGTCATTCGCGGGTGCGTCCCCCCAGCAGATCGTCGCCGCGCTGACGATCAATTTAGGCTTCAAGGCCGTCGCGCCCACATAAACGCGCCGCACCAGGGCCGTCACCTGCGCCCGCCGCCAGGCTCGCCAGCGCGGGTCGTCCCACTTGGGCTGCCCCACCGCCCCGTACCTCGTGTCGTACCGCGCGACCGAGACCGCGTTGTACCCCCAATGCCCGACCGTCTTGCCGTCGCCCCCATACCGGATGAAGTCCAGATGTATCCCGTCCAAGTCGTAGTGCCGCACGACGTCCATGTACACCCGGTATGTCCACTCCGCCGCTTCGGGGTTGCCAGGGTCGATCTTCGTGGACTCGGTATCGAAGTCCGCCCCCGTGTCCGACAGCGACAGCCACTCCGGGTGCTGCTTCGTCAGCGGCCCTGCGCTGGCATTGCCTCCGACCGCGCAGGCGTTGATCCACGCATGGACCTGGATGCGTTGGTACCCCGCCGCGTGCGCGTGGCCGCATAGGTACTGGAGCGCGTCGAACTGCCCCGCGTCGTCTTGCGCCCAGCCCTCGTAATGCGACTGGTAATAGGCATCCGCCCGCTTCCGCATCTGCACGAACACCGCGTTGCAGTGCATCGCCCGCAGCCGGTGCAGCAGCATGTCGCACTGTGCGGGCGTCTTGAACCCATCGTTGAACCCGTCCACCCAGAACGCCCGCAACTCGGGCCGGTCGGACGGGGTGGGGGACCTGGCGAACAGGGGAAGGGCGAACAGCAGCAGAGCCAGGGAAAGCAGGGCGAGGCGGGGACTTCTCATGCCTATATTATACTCGAATTGACATTCCCTGTCGCCGCGCCCATAATGAAAGTAGACCCTGAGAGCAGTCCCTGAAGGAGCGAACCAACCATGATGACCATTGTCCTGCCCACGGAACTGGAAGAACTCGTGAACGCCAAAATCCAGAGCGGACAATACCACTCCCCCGGTGAAGTCATCCGCGAGAGCCTGCGGCTGTTGGAAGAGAAGGACATGCTCCAGCAGATCAATCTGGAACAACTCCGCAAAGACATCGCGGCTGCGGTGGAAGAAGAGGAACGCGGTGAAGTGGCTCCACTGGACATTGAAGCTACCATCGCAGAGGGGAAGCGGCGCTTCGCCGCGCGGGAGCCAAAGTAGTGGCCCAAATACAGCGGACGCGGCTGGCGGAAGTAGACCTGCTGGAAATCTGGACATACATCGCAGAGAATAGCTTTGAGGCTGCCGAAGAGGTCGTGCGCGCTATCGCCCAGAAGTGCCAGGACTGCGCGGAGTTCCCCGGAATGGGTCGCCGCCGGGATGAACTCTCGCCCGGCCTGCGTAGCGTAGTACAGGGAAGCTACCTTATCCTCTACCGACCTCTAGAGGATGGCATCCGCCTCATGCGCGTCGTCCACGGGGCAAGAGATCTGCCTAGCCTGTTTGACCAAGACTGAGCCTCCGCAGAGAACG
>JANLUQ010000034.1:0-3363 GCA_031363565.1 Armatimonadota bacterium
GCTCTGTGTAATCTGGGTAAACTGGTCTCAAAGCCCGAGAGGAACCTGCCATGCCTATCGCCTCTATCAACCCCGCCACGGGGGAGGTACTTCAGACCTTTACCCCGCTCACCGACGCCGAAGTCCAGGACAAGCTCGCCAAAGCCGCCGAGGCCTTCCAGGCGCACCGCCGGGCGCCTTTTGCCGATCGCGCAGCCAAGATGACGCGGGCAGGCGAGCTCCTGGAGGCCGAGAAACACGCCATCGCCCGGACGATGACTTTGGAGGTCGGCAAGACCTTGCGTTCCTCGGTCGAGGAAGCCGAGAAGTGCGCCCGCGCCTGCCGCTTCTATGCCGAGAACGCCGAGCATCTGCTGGCGGACCAGCCCTACGCCATAGACGGCGCACGAGCCTTCGTCCGCTCCCTGCCGCTCGGCCCCGTACTGGCCATCATGCCCTGGAACTTTCCGCTCTGGCAAGTGATCCGGTTCGCCGCGCCCGCGCTGATGGCCGGCAACGTCGGCCTGCTCAAGCACGCGCCCAGCGTCCCACAGTGCGCCCTCTTCCTGGAAGACTTGTTCCGGCGGGCCAGTTTCGCCGAGGGCGTCTTTCAGACGCTGCTGATCGAGGCCGAGCAGGTCCCAGCCATCCTGGACGACCCGCGTGTGGTCGCCGCCACGCTCACCGGCAGCGAGCGGGCCGGGAGTGCGGTCGCCGGGCAGGCGGGGAGCCGCCTCAAGAAGACGGTGATGGAGCTGGGCGGCAGCGACCCGTTCATCGTCATGCCCAGCGCAGACCTCAACGCCGCCGTGCAGACGGCGGTGAAGGCTCGGACGCTCAACAACGGCCAGTCCTGTATCGCCGCCAAGCGGTTCCTGGTACATGAGGCCATCGCTGACGAGTGGACACGCCGTTTCGTGGAGGCGATGGGGGCGCTGACGGTCGGTGACCCGATGGAGGCGGCCACGGATGTCGGCCCGCTGGCGACGCCGGGCATCCTGGAAGGGCTGGCCTCGCAGGTGGACCGGAGCGTCGCGGCAGGCGCGCACGTGCTCCTCGGCGGCCATCGTCTGGACGGACCCGGCAACTTCTACGCCCCCACGATCCTCGCCGACATCCCCGAAGCCGCCCCAGCCTATCGGGAAGAGCTGTTCGGCCCGGTCGCCCTGCTGTTCCGCGTCAAGGACATGGACGACGCCATCCGTCAGGCCAACGACACACCGTTCGGCCTGGGCAGCAGCGTCTGGACGAGCGACCCTGCCGAGCAAAATCGGTTCATTGACGAGATCGAGGCCGGCATGACGTTTGTGAACGGCATGGTCGCTTCGGACCCGCGCCTGCCCTTCGGCGGCATCAAGCATTCGGGATATGGCCGCGAGCTGTCCGAGCACGGCCTGCGCGAGTTCGTGAACATGAAGACGGTCTATATAGTATCCCCAATGGAGAACGGGGAGCCGCAGGCGCGGCAGGAGGTCCAGGACACAGAGTAGGCAGATTCCGAGCAAAAGTGCCGGTTTTTACCAGCAGGGATCGAAAACGAGGTCAAGGCGGTGAAAATTTACCGATGCTGTAACGGTGACCTTGTACAATTGGAGCTCACCACTAAAACATTCGGGCCTTCGCGTGTTCACCGCCCCTGCCTACTCGAAAGGATCACACATCATGGTTCCCGCCAACTCACGGCTCGTCCACCTCGCCGCCGGCCTCACCCTGAGCGCCCTGGCCTTCCTGGCCGCCGCCCCTGCCCAGGCCCAGACGACTTTCTACTCCACCCGCCCTGCCTTCCTCGCGAACAGCGCCGCCACCACCACGCTCGGCTTCGAGGGACTGGCACCGGACGGCGGGAATACCAACTACCCACTCCCCGCCGGCCTCACCCTCTCCGGCGTCAACTTCAGCGTCAGTCCGGCCTTCACCAACAGCCTCCTCTTCGTCATCGGCAAGAACAGCTACTATCCGGGCAACTCGGTCCTCTCGACGCAGAACACGCAGGCCCAACAGGGGGACCTGCTGATCACGTTCTCCTCCCCCGTGACGGCGATCGGGCTGGACTTTGGCGACAATTTCAACCCGAACACGGCTACCTTCACACTGTCGAACGGGGCGACATTCACGCGCCCGACCGGGAGCGGGACCAATTTCAACTTCGTCGGGCTGACGACGACGGTGCCGATCACCACGCTGGACATTCAGGAGCCTAATAATTTCGCGCTGAACATAGACAACTTCACCTTCGGACGCTCCGCGCCGGTGCCGGAAGCCTCGACGACGGTCTCTTTGGGCCTGCTGCTGGCCCTGGGCCTGGGCGGTTTGGTGGTTGCCGCCAAGCGCAAGAAGGCTGCTCCGTCTTCCTGATCGTCTCCACTAGCAGTCGTCTCCACTAGCACATGCGACAGGGCGCGGATGAGAACACTCACCCACGCCCTGCCGTGTTGAAGACATGTCCGAGGAACGCTAGGGCGAAGTCTTCACACTCGTTCTCTTCCGCTTGGCGGCAACCACCAGGCTGCCTAGGACCAGCAGCAGGCCCAGCGAGACAGTCGTGGACGCCTCGGGGACCGGCGCGGCGCTCAACACCACATTGTCGAACTGATAGCGGCCCGAGGCGGCGGACCCAAAGGTCACTTGAGTCACGCCGCTGAAGCCGTTCAGGGGGTAGGTCTCGAAGCCGAACGCATCCACGACAACGGTCTGCATCACTGTGGACTGATCGGTCTTTGTCCCCGTGTATGTCACAGACAGATTTGGGTCGCTTGTTACGAAAAGCGACGGGTCGAGGCTGGAGAGCGTGAACGCGCCCCCATCGCTGCGGCGGAGGGTGCGAACACCCCCCGGTGCGCCGGAGAGGCCCGTCGAACCGGCATAGGAGATGCTGTTACCGGTCTGAGCCGCAAGGAAGCCGCCGGGGCCGCTGTCGGTGAAGACATACCCCTGGCTGGTATAGGACGGGCCGACGCTGGTGTAGCCGCTGCCTGGCTGCGCCAAGTCCTCGAACGTCACGGTGACGGCTGTGCGTGGGCGGCAGAAGCGGTGAGGAGGACAAGAGCCGCAAGGGCGAGCGGGGAATGGAGTCGGAGTGCGGTCGGGACAGATACCGGCATGGTAAGTTCTTTCTTCGGCAGCCAGGGCAGCTCGGGACAAAGGCGACACATGGCAAGATTGGACAGCATTCCTTTTCTGTGCCGATTACGCTGAGAGAGTTATCATACGGTAGTAGCATACAAAATATCTGCAAGAAACGAAACATTTTTGCGGCATTACTTATCCGCAGGTAGTGCTGATGAAGAAGGCGCGGGTGAAGACATTCACCCGCGCCTTACCTAGTTCTGCTTGGAGAGTGATTAAAGCGTCGCGTGTGGCTTCTTGCGCGTGGCTGCGATGAAC
>JANLUQ010000055.1:0-1903 GCA_031363565.1 Armatimonadota bacterium
ACCAGGTACGCCATCACATCGTTCTCGCCCAACGTATTGTGGAACCCGCGCATAAGCTCGATCACCTTGGGGACGGGGCAGAGGGCGGGGAAGTCGGCCCACGCCTCCGCCGCGCCCGCCCAGTTCCAGGTATCGCCGAACGCCTTGATCTGGGCGGGGCTTTCCTTGCCGGACTGCTCCTTGAACAAAATGTTATAGGATCGGTTGCTGTTGGAGGGGGGATCGAGATAAATCAGGTCTACTGTGGCGTCGTTTATGTGCTGTGACAGGATGGAAAGATTGTCGCCGTAGAGCAGGGTGTTGCTCATAAGAGGATTATGGCACGGACAGGAGCGCCATCAGGGGGCGGCAAGATTAATCGCACGTCGAATGGCACATAATCGCACGTCGAATGGCACGTCAGCCATCTGCCCGTAGAGGGGGCTTGAGCATCCAGCGTGCGCCCCGCCCACTGCCTCCTAGTTCCACCAGATCGTAGTGACGCAACATCACCAGGTTATCCTGGAGCGTCCTCTGCGCTGGCAGCACCAGCAGGCACGCGGAGATCTGGGAAAGTGAGCAGGGGCCGGTCTGGGCCAGCACGGCGAGTATCTCGCGCTGCAAGGGGCTTAAGTCGTGGGCGACTCGCGTGGGCGGCACATAGCGGGTGGGGTTGAACCGGACGACGACTTCCCCGGCTTGCTCTTCCCATTCCGGCGCGCGCATCCCGGCCCGCGTCGTCAGTTCCACCATGCTCAGTGTGCCGCGCCCCCAGCGCTCAATGACGCCGCGCCGGTAGAAGACTTCCGCGATCAAAGGGTTCCAGGGGCGGGAGCGGTGCGGGCGCAGCAGCGCCGCGACGGTCAGGCCGAACGGCAGCACGCCCGTGCTGCTGATCTCCAGCCGGTCGTCATAGATGCCGATGCTGACGGCCCCGCCGCCGGCCGCGTAGTCCCGATGGCAGAGCGCGTTGGCGAGGGCCTCGCGCAAGGCCACCGGCGGGTAGAGCGGGTCATCCTCGCGCTCAAAGATGTTGGGGAGAACGCGCCCGGCGATCGGCAGGTGGTCGCGCAGGAAACGCTGGGCGCGGATCAGGAGGTCAAAGGCGTTGCCGACTTCTTGCCGGTTGTCTTCCATCACGCCCAGAGCGTCGCGCCCCCGGAAGCGCGCCAGACGTAGGCTACACTGGGAATAATGCGAGGGGAAGCAGTCCGGCCGGCCAAACAACACGATGGCGGCGTTCAGGAGGCGGTCATCCTCGATCAGATTCAGCCCGAGCAGCAGGGCACGCGGGTCGCGCGTGCCGGGGTCCTCCATTCGCCCGCGCCGGATCGCCTCCTCCACCGTGCGGACGATCTCCGCGCCGTCCAGGTCACCGGGAGTGAGGCCCTCGGCGGGCCGGTTCTCCCAGCGATGAGTCCCGTGCATTTTCTCCAGCAAGAGGCGCTGGTACTCGGGCTGGGGCATGATGCTTGTCGTTGACCCCGAACGCACATAAGGCCGCCCGTCGTAGGTGTATGGCCCGCCTCCACCCGCCACGCGCAGCGCGAGCACACTACGCCCCGCATCCAGGGGCACTTCTTCCAGATCCGGGAAGGCCGGCAGCTCGATCTTGTGGAGATGGACGGCAACCTCTTCCCGTGTTTTGGCGCTGACCGGCTGGCCGGATAGGCGGCCTTCATCCCCGACACCGAACAAGACAAAGCCGCCGCGCCTATTGAGCATGGCGCAGGCGGTGCGAGTGCCGGCGACTAGCTCGCCTGTTGTGCGTTTAAATTCTACCGTCTCAGTCTCGCCTGAGTCTAGACGAGAGAGAAGGGGTCGTGGACCTGACTCCGGAATCTGAGAGGAGAGACTTCATCGCTATGAAACCAGTAGAGAAGTTAGAGGGCGAGGACGATGAAGACTTCGACGATGAAGAGGA
>JANLUQ010000084.1:0-1695 GCA_031363565.1 Armatimonadota bacterium
ATCATGCCCATGAACCAGCTTGGGGCGTCGAAGCGGCGGTCGCCGCGTTTGGAGCCGACGTTGACGTAACGCGGGGCGATAGCCCCGTGCAGCATGAGCATGCTGCCGCCGCGCATCTCGGAGTAACCGTACATGGGGGAGGAGGCCGGGAGCCAGGACGTGCCCGACCCCTCCTGGCTCATCGGGTCGGCGAGGTCGGTCGTGGACTTCATCGCGTCGGTCATACCCATTCCAGACATACCCGCCATGGATATCCCCGGCAGCGTCCCCTCCATGCCCAGGCGACTGCTGTGTCCAATGGGCACCGCTTGCTTCTTGCCACTCTCCTTGCCCATCGGCAGCATCTTCTGGACAGGCATTCCCGGCATTTGGGCCAGTGCGGGGGTCAGCAACATATTAGCGAGTGTGAGGGTAATAGCGGCTTTCATGTGATTCATATGGCGTCCTTGATACACTGCATAGAGAAAGTGTGAAACAGAGGTGTGGCAGAGTGGATTTATTGTTCTACCGAAAGCAGAATAACCATTTTCGACTGCGCCTAAACGGGGTGACCGTATTAACTCAGCATGTCCTTCTCGGAGCGGCGGAGCATGACGGCATTGACGGCGACGATGATGGACGAGGCAGACATCAGCAGGGCGGAGACTTCGGGGCGCAGGGACCAGCCCCACGAGTGGTAGAAGGCGCCCGCCGCAACGGGGATCGCCAGCACGTTGTAGACGCTGGCCCAGACCAAATTCTGTTTCATCTTACGCACGGTCGCCTTCGAGAGCAGGATCGCGTTCACGATGTCCAACGGGTCGGACTTCATGAGTACGATCTTCGCCGCCTCGATCGCCACATCGGTGCCCGCCCCGATGGCGATGCCGATATCGGCCTGCGCCAGGGCGGGGGCATCGTTGACGCCGTCCCCGACCATCGCCACGAACTCGCCCTCCTCCTGGAGCTTCTTGACATAGTCGGCCTTGTTTTCAGGCAGCACCTCGGCGAAGATCCGGTCTATCCCGATCTCCTTGCCCACGCGCTCCGCCACGGCCGCGTTGTCACCGCTGACCATCGCCGTTTTGATGCCCAGCTTCTTGAGTTCGGCCACGGCGCGCTTTGCCGACGGCTTGATTGGGTCCGTCACGCCGACGGCGGCGGCGGCCTTGCCGTCTACGGCCAGCAGGATCATGGTCCGGCCCGCCGCAAGCTGCGCGTTGATACCTTCCTGGATCGGGTCGAGGACCACCTTTTTGTCTGCGAACAGGCTGGCGTTCCCGACGAGCACGTCCCGCCCATCAATGGTCGCCTGGAGGCCGTGGCCCGCGACGTTCTGGAAGTCCTTGACCGCCGCCGTCTGGGGCAGCTTACGCCGCGCGGCTTCGGCCAGGATGGCGACGGCGAGGGGGTGGCTGGAGCTGTGCTCGGCGGCGGCCAGCAGACGCACTGCCTCATCCTCGTCCATCCCCTCCGCCGTGTACACGGCGCTGACCGTGGGCTTACCCTCCGTCAATGTCCCCGTCTTGTCAAAGGTGACAGACGTGATACGCGAGGTGCCTTCCAGAGTCGCGGCGTCCTTGATGAGAATGTTATGCTTCGCGCCCAGGCCCGTCCCCACCGCCACCGCCGTTGGAGTCGCCAGGCCCAAGGCGTCTGGGCAGGCGATCACAAGCGCGGAGATGGCGAACGTGAGGGCGGTCAGGAAGGAGGTCC
>JANLUQ010000178.1:0-2062 GCA_031363565.1 Armatimonadota bacterium
GTACCTCGGCCGCATCGTGGAGCAGGCAGAGGTGGACGCGCTGTTCGGCGCGCCGGCGCACCCTTACACGAAAGCGCTGTTGGCCAGCGTGCTGACGCCGGAGCCCGGCCTTGGCTTACCGGATGCAGGGCTCGGCGAGGGCTATCCGGACCCGGCCAACATCCCCGGAGGTTGCCGCTTCCACCCGCGCTGCCCGATCGTGGAGCCAAGATGCCGAACCACCAGCCCGGACAGGATCGTGGCAGGCGGCCGACTGGTGGAGTGCCTGCTCTCGCCTCACCCGGGCTGACCAGCTAGGACCTATTTCCAGCTAGCCAGGTAGAAGCGCGGCAGCTCGTCGCGGAACGTCGTGAAGTTGAGTTGGCGGCTGATGGCGTAGGTGGTCACGAAGGTGAACAGTGGCATGAAGTCTGCCTGTTCGGTGATGCGGCGGAGCGCCCCGGCATAGGCGCTGCGGCGCTTGTCCAGTTCGGTGGTGGCGCTGCCTTCGGCCACGAGACGCGTGACTTCAGGGTCCCTGGTGTAGTCCTGGCCGGTGCCGCCGAAGAAGTACGGCAGGAAAGCCGAGGCATCATTGATGGAGTAGCTGCCCCAGCTGCCCATCTCAAGCGGGTTCTTGCCCTCGATGCTGCGCTGGATCACCGCGCCGACTTGCAGCTGCGTCATTTTGGCGCGGATGCCAACGGCGCCCAGATAGTTCTGGATCGCACCACCCCACTGCGGCAGCAGGTAGGTCACCACCTCGGTGTCGAAACCGTCGGGATAGCCGGCTTCTGCCAGCAGAGCCTTCGCTTTGGCCGGGTCGTACTCGTATTTTGCGGCGACGGACTGGTCGCAGCCGAACTGAGTTGGGAAACAGGGCGCGTCGAGGACCCGGGCGCCGCCGGGCATGAACTGCTTGGCCATGGTCACCCGATCCACGGCGTGCATGATGGCCTGGCGCACTTTGACCTTCGTCAGGGGATTGTCCGCCCCGGTGCGCCCGGCCGCGTCAAGGTTCATGTAGCCGACGCGCATGCTTTCGTTCGTCAACGTCTGCAGCGTGGGCATCTTGCCGATGTTCCCCAGCTGGTCCGGGCTGAATTGCCAGATCCAGTCGGCCTGGCCGCCCAGAATCTGGGTCAGCTCGCCTGTAGCGTCGGCGACTTCCTTGATGATGATGCGGCGGATGGACGGCTTGCCTTTCGGGCCATCGAAATAGGCGTCGTTGCGTTCCATGTCGATCTGGGTGACGCCGTCCACCTTGGTGATCTTGTACGGCCCGGTGCCGACCGGCATCTTGGAGAAGTCACCGCCGACCCGCTCGCGATACGCCTTGGGGTAGATTGGCAGAACCATGGAGAAGTATTCCAGGGCCGCGGGGAATACGCGCTTCAGCTTGATGCGCACATGCAGGTCGTCGATCTTCTCCACGCCCTCGATGAAGCTGTAGTTGCTGGGCACCGAGACTTGCTTGTCGGTCAACAGCGACGTGATGGTATAGACCACGTCGTCTGCGGTGAACTTGCTGCCATCATGGAAGACCACGCCAGGCCGCAGCTCGAATTCAAGCGTGGTGTCGTCGAGGTATTTCCAAGAGGTGGCGAGCAGGGGCTTCAGCTGGAAGCTCTCGGGGTCGCGGTAGATCAGGGTGTCCCAGACGTGGTGAGAGACGACCAAGCCAGTGCGGATCGAGTTGTAGTAGAAATCGACGTTCGGGATGGCGTCCCGCCAGGCGACCCGCAGCGTGTCCTGCGCCTTTTGCGCCTGCGCCGGCGTGAACCCCAGCGCACCCGCCACCGCCAGCCCGCACAACCAAGTCCTTGCCCGCATCGCATCCTCCGCCCGACCTGACGTGCGAGCCTAGGGGCCACCCCCATCCGGCGCAATGCAATCCGCACGCATCCCACGGCGGGGCTGAACAGCCGGCCGTCCAGCAGCAACGGGCGTGGCGCGCGGATTAGGGGGCGCGCACTTAGGCTCTGTCATAAAATAACAGCTCTTACTTTCTATTGATTAGGGCTCGTCATAAAATAAGTGCATCGACAATTAACTGCAGATTATTGATATCGCTAACTAATCA
>JANLUQ010000205.1:0-4566 GCA_031363565.1 Armatimonadota bacterium
CTTTGCCTAAGTTCGGCAAACAGCGCCTCTCCAGCAGACGGCGGGCCGGTGTCAATCAGGATGTTCCTGCCAGACGGTGTTTGTATGAGGGTGCTATCCCCTTGTCCGACGTCGAGGAAAGAGACCACGAGCGGTCTTTTGTACGGGGGGGACAACCGCGCGACCTTGGTAGCGGCGGCAGCCAGCGCCGACGGGAGGGATTGATAAGCTTCTCCCGTGGGGGCAGACCCAGGCGCTTCCGCGCCAGCCGGTCGAAATTATCCAGCGGCTTCGCGGCATCTTGAAGCTTATGGCGTTTACCGGGCGGCGTTTTAGCCATGGTGTTCGGTTTACATCGCCTACTTCAAGAACTTGTGTGCCCGGTGCCAGGCTAAAGCCTCAACTGCGGGAGCGTATTCCGGCTGAAGCGGTAGATGGAGCGGGGCACCGGGTATCAGATACTGTTCCCCCGGCTGACGCAGGTGGGGCGATGCCACGAGGCGGTAGTCGTCAGTGGCGGTGAACCAGCCTGCATCAAATCCCCAGTGGTGGTTTTTGCACAGGGCTAGGCCGTTGCGCGGGTGGTCGTTGTGGAACTCGGCGAAGGGCATGATGTGGGCGGCTTCCACCAGGGTGCCATTCAGCGCCCCGGCCTTCAGGCGGCAGACGGCGCAGGTGTCATCGTAGAAGGACTTGATGACTCGTGGGAACAGCGTATGGCGGACGTAGTATCCGACATCGTCCTTGGGTTCCTGAACCCGTCGTGTCCGAAAACGACTTTGCGCCTGGGCGGCCAGCCGCTCCACCTCGTAGTCAAGCGCTTGGCGCGGGACGAGCGGCTGCCATCGCTGCGGTTCTGGCGGGAAGTACGTTTGCAGCAGGTAAACCCGCAGCGCCTGGACGGCCATCGGGGTTTGCAGGAGGTCCCACAGGTCCGGGGCAAGACGTGCGCCGTCGAGGGATTGGAGTTGGCGGATGGAAGGGGAGGAAAGCTGCTGTGCATCTATGCGTGTCCCACCCTGGACCAGTTCCCAGAAGCCGTCGTAGACTAGGTAACGGAACGGCAGGGCGATCTTCTCCTCCCACGTCTCCGGCGGCACGCGGGCCAGCCAGTTTTGGTGGAATGCGACAATCAAGTTATTGTCGAGCGGCACGAGGTTTTTCGTGATGCGTCCCGCCGCTACCTCGTCCAGCACCGTCAGTAGCAGAAGCGGCTTGTGCGGCGCATCACCCAGGCGCGGATTCTTGTTGCGGTGCAGATTGCCGAAGGCAGACAAGTACTTTTTGAGCGTGTCAGCAGTCATCTTGTTGTTTGGAGAATTGGTTCGACGCGGGGTGGGCGACTTCCTGCTAAATATTTACCGACTAAATATTTACCGACATTGAGAGCGGGCTAAGAGGAATAGGAAGGGCCAAAAGGAAAAGAGGGCGCGATGAGTCGCGCTCTTACGGGGCCGGCTCAGTAGCCCTCGGCCTTGTCCACGACGTTTACCAGGGCCTCGCCCGCGAGGTAGCGGCGCAGGTTGTCCAGGAAGATGGCGTCGGCGCGGGCGTCGTAGTCGGGGCGGCTGCCGCTGTAGTGGGGAGTGAGGTAGACGTTCTCGGTCGTCCATAGCGGGTGGCCGGGGGGCAGCGGCTCGGGGTCGGTGACATCGAGCAGGGCCGCACCGAGGCGACCGGAATTCAGAGCGTCGAGCAGGGCGTCAGTGTCCACGGTGCCGCCGCGCCCGGTGTTGATGAGGACCCCGCCGGGGGCGAGGGCATCAAACTCGGCCCGGCCCAGGAAGCCGCGCGTGGCGGGGGTGAGGGGCAGGGTGTTCATCACAACGTCGCATTCGGCCAGGAAGGCGGCCCGCTCTTCGGGCGTGTACATGCGCTCGACGGCGGGGTGCGCGCTGCCGCCCCGGCGCAGGCCGACGACGCGCATCCCGAAGGCTTTGCCGACCTGGGCACTGTGGCCGCCGATGGCCCCCACCCCCAGCACGCCGAGGGTCTTGCCGGACAGCAGGCCCACGCGGTCGCCCAGGCCCTCCCCGTTCCATTGTCCCGTCTTCTGCCGGTCCCAGGCCTGGGCCAGCCTGCGCGTCACCATCAGCAGCATCCCAAACATGTGCTCCGTGATGGGGGCAGCCCCGACGCCGCGCGCGTTGGTCAGCGTCAGGCGTTCCGACTGGACATGCGGGATGAGGCCCTCGACGCCCGCCCCGCCGGTCTGGAGCCAGCGCAGGCGGGTCGCCCTTGCGATCTGGTCCCCGGAGAGCCAGCCGTAGGCGATCTCGATCTGGCCCATCAGGTCCGGCTGCGACTCGGCCTGCGCGGGTGTGACGACCTCGATGCGGTCGCTGACGGCTCGTATCTGGCCTAAGAGCGCCGGGCTATCGCTGCCGATCAAGGCTTTGATCTTTTCGATCATGGTGGCTCCATGGCCTCCCTCAAAACAGAAAACTCCGACCGATACTGATGTCCAGATAATTCTTTCGCAGCCCGTCTTTACCGGCCGTTAGCGTGATCTCTCCATAAGAATGTGGATCGCGATAGGTGATGAACGTCGCGTAGGTCTCTTTCAGCCCAAAAAGGGGAGACGTGTATTCCAAGCCCTCTTTGAAAACCCAGGTAGGTCCGAGATGCAGCTTTTGTGTACCCAGCTTATTCAGAGAAACCTTGTTCTCCTTCTGATCAAGCAATGCCGGCGTCCGGTCCCGAAAGATCAGCGCCGCCCCAAAGCGTCCGGCGTCACGGCGCACATCGCCCTGAATACGGTCGCTAAACCCCTGAGCGACCGCAAGTAATGTCACACCCGCACCGCCATAGGAGAATGGAAAAAGCTGGGAGGTAGTGATGCCGATTTGCGGCAACGAACCGCCGTCACTAACAAAGCGATCCCCGATTATCACAGAAACGGTAGGATGCCGCGTATAGCTGACGTAATCTGTCAGCAGATCAATGGTTTGAGTCTTGAGAAGTTCTATGTCGCTCTTAAGGTCTGTCACCTTCTCGACAGGAAGCGAGGCTGGGACTAAAAAAGGAGACGGGGACGCAGAAGGAGACGGGGACGCAGAAGGAGATGCTGCGAAAATACTATACCCTTTGATGACCTGCTGAAACTGAGCAAGATTTTGAGATCCTTGCGGTTGTTTTGGGTCGAGGGACTCCTGCCCACCCTCGACTAAAGTGTGCAGTCCTACGATGTCACTACTTATATTGTCATTTTTAAGAAGCAGCTTCTGTGTTTTCGCGTTGTCAATCTGCTTCTGGGTATTTTTGACGACAGCAAGCGCACGGGCGAGACCTCGCGAGAGGTCGGTCAGCTCCACTTTCAGCGACAGGCCCACACTGTCACGACCAGGATCGTTCGCCTTCCCAAACTCGTAAAATGACTCGCTGCCTAGCTCTATGCCATATTTGTCATTGCTGTAGGAGAGTGTGGGCAGGACATAGACGGGGCGGCCAGACCCAGTACGCACTTCCGAGCCGACATACAAAGAGGACGTTTTGAGATTTTGCAAAGAGAGGTCTTGCAGCGTCGCCAGATATTCTGCATTGATTAAATCCACTGCTTTTTGACGGGTTTCGGGCGTGTTTTCGTACTGCTTGCTTTGCGGATCAAGCGAAGGCCCGACGATGCTGAGTCGCTGGAGAAAATCGGACGTCCGTACATATTCATACTGTGCAGCAGCAGCGGTTCCGGCGGCTTCACCCGCGAAGTGAGTTTGATCAATCGTGCAGGAATTGGACGACGGCAGGTTGGGTGTGCCGTTTTGGCCGTTAGTGAACTGCGTACCGCTGCCGGGATAGGTTTGGGCAAGGCAAGGCAGCCAGAGTAAGAGTGACAAGACAAGGCAAGCCAGAATGGTGCGAAGGGGTACAGTGGGACGCATGTTCTTCTCCTTGGATCGTGCTCCAGAGAACCGAGCATTATGTATTGTAGCACACGTCTGGCAATTATGCCAGTATTTACGCGCGGTCCTGAGTGAGTTGACACAACTTTTTTTCAACCTCGGCACAGCGAAAATTATCTGCCCCAAAAAGCCTTTGGCAGAGGTGCAGCACATCCTGATACTGCACCTCCGCCTCGTGCCAGCGCTTTAGAGCGTGAGCAGCAACAGCAGAATAGTAGAGGCTGGTCACATAACTCGGGTGACTGGCCCCGTGAATGCGCTCGTTAATTTCCAGGGCAGCTTGATGACAGTCCAGGGATTCCGCCCAGTGCTCCTGCTGGCCAAGGATGCGCCCCAGACTATTCCAGTAGATCGCCGTACCGGAGGTGGAGCCGCTGAGAGACGCTTGCGCCTGCTCTATCGCCAATGCCTCGCGCAGATGTTTTTCCGCCTCTTCTAAGCGGCCCTGCTGGAAGCAAAGCATCCCGAGATTGTTCAGCCCCAACGCGACATCAGGGTGCATGGGGCCGAGGACACGCACGCTGAAAGCGATCATCCCCAAATAAAAAGAGCGGGCACGGTCGAATTGGCCTTGTTCTTTCAGGATGAACCCGACGGTGCTGTAGTAGGCGCGCCGCTCAGGATCGTCCCGGCCATAAGCGCGTCGGGCGATGCGAAGCGCGGTCCAGGCATCGCGGAGGGCGCTGCG
>JANLUQ010000215.1:0-3433 GCA_031363565.1 Armatimonadota bacterium
GTGACATTCACCAACCCCGTTCCGGCATTGGGGTGGGGCGGTTGGGCAGGCTGCGCGCGCCGCCGGCCGACACGGAGCGGACGGCGAAGAGGTAGTCGTCTTTGGAGAGGGGGAGGGTGATTGTTTCGGCGTTCTCGACCCGCTTGGAGCCGGTCCAGTCAGGAGCGTTTGTCGGACGCCACAAAATTTCGTAAGCCGCTGCGCCCGGAACGCTCCCCCAGGAAAGTGTCGTGACCGGGCTGAGGTCGGCTTTCAGCAAGGCATTCTGCGGCGGCGCGGGGGCCGCCGCCAGGGAGGCGACGACGGCGGCATTGACGCGGGCGACGCGCGCCAGATAATCGTAGTCCACGAACTGCGGCAGGTCGCCGTACTGGACGCCCTTCTCGACCCGCACGTCCTGATGCTGGTGCCGCCAGTCCTCGTTCATCTCGGTGAAGCGCACAGCCGGGTAGCCGCGCTGGACGAATGGGGCGTGGTCCCCGCCGCGCAGATAGCGGTCCAGGCGGTAGACGAGCAGGGCTCCGAAGCCGGGCACATAGCGCCGGTCGGCATCCAGAACGGCGCGGGCCAATGTGCGGGCGGGCGTGTCGGCATCCGTCCCCGCCGCCCGCCGCCGAGCGGCCTGCGTGGTCGTCTCGGTCGGATCGGCGCCCGAGGCAAACACGCGGACGTGCGAGTCGTCATGGATTCCGCCCTGCCCATGCGAGTTGCCGACGATGTCGTTGGTGATCATCGCTTCCACGTCAACCTTGCCGTCGGCCATCTCCTGGGCCAGATGGGTCGAGCCGTACAGCCCCTGCTCCTCGCCGGTGACGGCGACGAACTTGATCGTCGCCGGATAGTGATGCCCGGCCATCAGCCGGGCCAACTCCAGCGCGACGGCGACGCCCGAAGCGTCGTCGTTCGCCCCCGGCGCATTGCCGGCCGCGTTCATCACGTCGGTGACGCGCGAGTCGTAATGCCCGCTGACAATGATGACCCGCTCAGGCGCCTCGTCGCCCGGCAGGGTTGCCACGACGTCCGTCAGAGCGATAGGCGCGGGCAGGCGTTCCCCGGCGGGCTGTATCCAGGCGTCGCGCTCGACGCGCAGCCGTCCCCCGTTGGCTGCCGAGATCGCCGCAAACTGCGCCGCGATCCAGTTCACCGCTTGGGCGCTGCCGGTCGGGGAAAGGGTATGGCGCGTCGGGAAGGACGCCAGTGTCCGCACGGTGTTTTCGAGTCGTGCCGCCGAGATGCCGCCGACGACGGTCTGCACCCCGGTGTCCTTGTCCGGCGGGGCTGCGCCCGCCGCGCCGGTGAGAAGCAGTGCCGCCCCGAATGCGGCGGGGAGAAAGGAGACAAATCGGGGCGTCGTCATGCAGAAGTTCTTTCGTTGTCAGTGTCCATGCGCCGTCAGCCAGGTGATGACAAGGGCGAACAGGCTCAGAATCGCCATCAGGCCACCCGGCATGAAGGCACGGGTGCGGACATAGCGGACGGCGAAGAAAACGAGCAGGGCCAGCGTCAGGACCAGGGCCGTTTGCAGGCCCCAGGCTTGATTACGACCAATGCCCCAAGCGGCCGTCAGAAGACCCAGGCCGCCGAAGAGGCCGCCGATCAGAGAGGGGCGGCTGCCGGCCTTGACGAAGCCGATGACGCCGCCGACGATGACCAGGGCGGCGTAGACGATGACGACGAGCGTAGTTGATGCCATGGGGCCATTGTACCCGGTCAGGCCGTCTCAGGTTTTTCTGACAGCGGCTCCCGGCTTTTCGTCCAGGCTGGCAGCAGCAGGATGAGCAGCCCGGCGGGTACCGTCAGGGCCAGGCCCCAGCCGTTCATCGCGTGCCAGGCATAGGTGGCACTGTGGCCGCTGTGTGGGCCGTAGAAGTCATACAGGGTGCCGCCGACCTTCTCGCCCAATGCGCCTGCCAGGGCGATACTGGAAAGGACCAGGCCGTAGATGGTCCCCTCGATATGCGGCGGGCAGGCGCGCGCGGCCAGCGTATACAAGCAGAGCGCGTACAGGATGCCGGAGAAACCGCCGACGAACGCCACGACCTTGGCGGAGAAGTGGTCGTGCAGACCGAAGTTGATCAGGTACAAAGAGCAGTCACATAGCCAGGCGCCCAGGGTCACGGCCACGACGGGCAGCTTCCGCGAGACGACGCCAAAGAAGAGGATACCGAGCAGGACGCCGCCGGAGAGGAACTGGCCGAGGCTGCCGATGAACTGCTTGGAAAAGTGCAGGCTGTCCACGGCATAGTAGAGCTGGGCGGTATTAGTGCCCGGCGTGAAGATCAAATAGAAGACATAGGCGACGACGGCCCACAGGCCGGGGGACCGGGCCGCCTTCCGTAGGGCCTCGGTCGTCCGGGCGCGCTCGGCCCGCTTCGCCTCCAGGCGTTCGAGGTGCTCGTCCGGCGATTCGCGCTCGTGCTGCCGCGCAATGACCCGTTTCTCATCGATCAGGAAGGTCAGCGGCAGGAAAAGCAGAGACAGCAGGGCCGCCGTGCGGAAGCAGTGCGCGTAGGACCAGTTCTGGGTCACATAGCCTCCCAAACGCGCCGCAAAGAGCAGCGCGAGCAGGAAGGGTGTGAACTGCTGGACCGCTTGGACCCGTCCCACGGTCCCAGTTTTGTTGCCGATGCTCACCATAATGGCGTCGGCCATGACGATCAGGGTGACGCCGCCGGCGACCGCCACCATCACGAGCAGGACCGTGGAGAGGTAGGTGTAGTGTGATGTCAGGGAAAGGCCGAAATATCCCACTGCGGCCGTCAGTGCGGCCAGCGCATAGTAGGAACGGCGGTGATAGCCCAGCAGCGGGAAGAGGTCTGACCCACCCCCGATAAAGGGGCGCAAGTAGTTCGGGACCGCCACCAGGATGGCGAGGGTCGCCAGCCCGCCCGCCGAAAGGTGGAGCTGCTCTTTGTAGAGGAACAACAGCTTCTCGGCGGAGAACGTCCCCACAAGGGTGCCGACGACCATCGTCGCGGCCATCAGCAGGATAAGGCGCAGGAACGCCTGGCGCTGGCCGGGCGGTGCGTCGGTCGCATGTTCAAGGGTGAGAGTTGCCAAAGGTCGTTCTTTCCATTGTGAGGCTCACCCCTCGGCGCTGAGAGGCTATAGATGTGTGCATGTGATTATGACTGCCTTTAATTCGACATTCCTTCCCGATTCTCCTGCTGCTCCTCGTGCAGCGATCGTTTCCCTCGAAGCCCCCGCGTCCTCGCCGGTTTTTCCTGGATCTGCCCGGTCGGCATGAATTCTGCAAGGTATCACAGTGCAGCTTCTCTTTCGGGGACCGCCTGACGGCGATCGAGACTTCCCGACAGCAGCCATCTTGCTCGATATAGGCGGGGTCCTGGGGCACGTCCTGGATGATGTTCCCCTGCAAAGCGGCGGCGACGAAGGTGGGCCGCAGGCGCTCCCCCCGGATCGTCAGCGCGCC
>JANLUQ010000229.1:0-8186 GCA_031363565.1 Armatimonadota bacterium
TGTATGAACCATAGGGATGCGATTCGTCGCACCCTCTTGTTCATCGCGGTGTCACGTTGACGTAGCGGTAGTTAAATCGCCCGTCGGGGGCGCTGTCGCCGACGTACCACCAGTCGGTGATCTGCTTCGGGTCCCCGCCGACCGGCGCGTTGTCTACCCAGTGGAAGTCGAACGTCGTCTTCGCCGTGTTCGTCAGGCCTAGTAGGGCGCGCGGGATGGTGATGGCCATCTCACTGCCGACGACGTGGTAATGGACTGGCCATGTCTTGCCGTCCGACAGCCGTTTCAGCGTCGTCGTATTCGCGCTGAGGACCTGGCTATTGACGACGAAATCATACCCGTTCCAGCCGGTCTTCGGGTCCAAGTCGGCATCAATGAGCAGCCGCATCCAGTCCTTACCCCTATAGGGAGTCAGCGCACCTTGAGTGCGGACGTGGAAGTAGATGTTCTTCGCGTCACAGGCAACTTTGGCGCTCACGATGTCGTTGCGGCCCGAAGTATCCGTGTAGTGGAGTTTGCCCCAGCCGGCGTGATCTCGGTGTTCCGTGTCACCGACGGCGTCCAAATACGTCGGTTCGATGGCCTTCCAGGCCAAGAGCGATCTTGGCGTTCGGAAGCCGTGCGCGACGGGTTGGGTGCGGACGCCCTTGAAGCGGCGGATGCCGGCGACCATCTGCAAATAGTAATCGTCGCCATAGCCGCCCTTCATGGGCATGGCGTCCCGGCTGAACTCCTCGTTGTAGTTGTCCACGAAGAACGTCTCGCCCGATTTCAGAGTGCGCCCCAGAAAGCCCGGCCCACCGCCCGTGCCGCTACTAAAGCGCTGGGCGACCCACTCGTTCCAGCCGGTGATAAGGATGAACTGCGGGTCTATTTGCAGTGCCCGGTCCCACTGCTGGGCGAATTGCAGCCCCCTGTTGGTATCTGCCGTCCGGTACTGATTGTCTATGGGTGGCTCCGTGCCGTGTCCCCACTGCGGGTCGCTATGATAAGAGCGCCCCAGGCCGTCCGTGGGATGTCCGGCGACCGAGACCGGCACCTCTTCGGGGTGGCTCGGGTCGTCGTGCCAGCCCGCACGCTGGGGATACTTATCAATCCACTGCCACTTGTCCTGGCCAGGGTCCCAGGCCCAGGAGTTGCGCCAGGTGAAAAAGTCCACGACTTTGGCATCCATCGGCGAGCCGTCGTCCATTTTGCCGGCTTTGTCACCGAGAATAAGCGGCTTGCCCTGCCACTGGAACCAGAGGTCCTTGTACTCGTCCTTGGAGTAGAAGTCGTCGTAAAGCTGCGTGACCGTCTTGCCCGGTGCGGAGTGCGTCAGGAAGGCGATCTGCGGGGCGGGGATGCCCGACCGGCGCATCTCCTGAGCGATGCGGCAGACGAGGGCATATATCTTGGGATAGGTGAAGGCATTGGTGACATCGAGGAAGATCACATCTACACCGGCGTCGGCCAGCATTTGCAGGTTGTGGCGGTGGACCCAGGGGTCATCGGAGAGGAAGTAGCCGACGGCAGGCTCGCCCCACCAGTGGAACGCGCCCATCGGGCCGTAGGGGTGGGCGGCGGGGTCGGCGACCGTGAGAGTATTATCGTAGGGTCCAGCCGTGCCGTGCTGCCCGTGCCAAAGGAAGTAGAAGACGCCGACGAATTTGCCGGACCGGAGGGCGGGGGCCGCACCCGCTGTGGGGATTATCCGCCCTAGCGCGTCCGTCGCGGCCCAAGTATCAGGTGTCAAGATACGGGGCGGCGGCGTCTGCGCCTGAGTGGGAAGCGCCCTGAGGGCGATGAAGAGAGCTAGGGTTAGGGCAAAATGGTTCAGTTTCATAGGGTCGATCCTTATGAGGGGCCAGAGGTGATGGCAGTGTGAGCGTCTAGAAGACGATCGGCAGCCGGTCACGACAAGTGAGCGTAATCACGAGCGGGATGAGGCACAGCAGGCCAATGCCAAAAAAGCGCAGCCCGTACAGCCGGGGGTGGCCCGCCTCGGGCCGGGCCAGATACAGGACGCTGTAAACCGTCAGGTAAAGGCAAGCGATCACGCCGATGCAACTGCCGAGCAATAACGGCAGCACTACCCAAGAAGGCCACATAACATTCCCAATCATCCGTCCCCAGGACTGCACTGGTCAGCACTGGCTACCCGGAGGGCAGACCTGCAAGGCGGCGAGCTTTTCGGTGCCTCGGGTTTCAACCTGTGGCATTCACCGCGTCCTCGTCAGCTGCAACAGGACAACGCCGTGGCTGGGCACGGAGGCGGCGTATCTGCCGCTGAAGCGGCCTACGTCCTTGCGGAGCCACAGGTCGCGGACGGTGTAGCGGCCCGCGATGCCTAGCCTGGACCATTCGGCGGTGACGGTGCCCTCCAGATCGCTCCGGTTGAAGAGGCCGACGGCCAGGGAGTCGTCGGCAAGTTTCTTAGACCAGACATCCAGGCCCTCTTGCTGCGAGACCGGCCCGCCCGCCGCGCCCAGGCCGTCCTGGTTGACGGCCAGCACCTCGGGGTTGGTCAGCAGGGCCAGCGTCCAGGGGTCGTTGTCGGGCAGGTTGGCCCCAACCATCAGCGGGGAAGGCAGGAGCGACCAGAGCGATACGAGTGTCATCTGCTCGGCATGCGTGAAGCGCGTTTGACGGTCCGCCCCGACGGGGCGGTTGCCGAGGGACAGGTGACCTAGCGGCAGCATGTCGCCATCCGGCCAGTGGCCCGGCGCGGCCCACTCGTGCCACTGCGCCCCCAGCGTGAACTCGTGATCCAGGGCACCCCAGCCGTCCCAGAAGTCGCCGGACACGCGCCACATGTTGGCGTGGGCGGCGACGTGCGCCCCCTGCGTGATAGGCGTCTCGCCCGGCGAGAGACTGTAGATGATGGAGCGCCCGCACTTGTCAATGGCGTGGCGCACGGCCTCGATCTCGGCAGTGTGATAGGGCGAAGAGGTGTCGTCCATCTTGACGAAGTCCACGCCCCAGGACGCATACAGGCGGAACAGCGAGTCGTAGTAGGCTTGACCGGCGGGTGTGTCGCCCCGGACGCCGAACATATCGGGACACCAGGGACAGGTGTCAGCTGTGTTCGCCGCGTCAGCGGCCTTATAGGGGGAGCCTTCAATCGGCAGGTTCGCCGCGACGGCATTGCGCGGGATACCGCGCATGATATGGATGCCGAACCGCAGCCCCAGCGCGTGGATCTGGTCAGCCAGGCCCTTGAAGCCCAACCCATTAGCCGCTGATGGGAAGCGGTTGGGGGAGGGCAGCAGGCGGCCGTTCCCATCCATCGTCAGCGTCTCGCCCGGCTCCCCAGCGTCGCGGGCTGTAGCCGCGTTCGGATCATACCACCGATAATCCACCACGACATATTGCCAGCCGCAGGGCTGCATGTTCTGGCGCAGATACCGGGCGTTGGCGAGAGTCTGCGCCTCATTTACGCGGCTGCCATAGGCATCGTAGCTGTTCCAGCCCAGAGGTGGCGTCCGCGCCAGCATCGGCCCGGCCACAAAATGGACGGTGCGCGCCGCCATACCCGCACCATTGCGGGCGGTGATGCGGGCGGCGTAGTCGCCTGACCTCGCCACTGTCCCCGTGATGGTCCCCGATGGTGCGAGTGTCAGCCCTTTGGGTAAATCGGTGGCGCTGAACGTCATCGGGCGCGCGCCGGTGGCTGGGACCGTCCACAGGAGCGGTCGGCCGGGCTGGAGGCCGACCACGGATGGCCCATTAATCTCCGGTGCGGCGGGTGCGGCGGTCATGGCGATGACCGGCTCACGCGCCGTCAGTGCGACCGTATGGGGGCGCGCGCCCGCCACCTCGAATCGGGCGTCGGCCCAGTCGGCGTGGTCGAAGTCGTAACCATCACCGCCATCCGTGACGCGCAGCAGGAGTATCTTCTGGCCGGTCACGTCAACATCTAAAGTTTTGGGCGGCTGCCCCTGACGCATTACGCCGCTCGTCCAGAGGGTCTTGCGGCCATTTCCTATGACCTGAAACTCCGCACTGCCTTTGCCGCCGCCCACCTCGTCATCAATGCCGACTGTTGCTGTGAACCGTTTCGCGCCGCCGTCTAAAGCGACCGCCAGCAGGCCGCGCGCGTGTGTCCCGAAGCCATGGGCATAGACCTTGCCGCCCAGCATCAGCGGGTGGCCGTCTACGGACTTGTCCGCCTGCGGCTTGCCGAAGCCCTGCGTGGCTTTCGTCAGGTCCAGCGACGACAGCCAGACGGACTCGTCCGCGCAGGCGGGGCCGGCAACGAGTGGGCCGAGGGCGGCGAGAGCTGCTAAGGTGGTGGCCGTGTTCTTCATCGGCCTCCTGGGTTGCGCCGTACCACCCGGCAGCCGAACAGGCCGCCGGCCATCGCGCCGGGGTGGGCTTGGAATCGCACCGTCACCTTCGATTTGCCCGCAACCAGCTCCGCCGGGATGGGAGTCACCACGTCGAAGTATTCGCCCGGCTTGTCTTCGTGCAGCGTTTGCGAAGCGATCTTCGTCCCATCTACCAGGATATCGAAGGCGCGGTCGCCCTGCTCCGACCCCCAGTAGGTGCAGACCAAATCCTGCGGCACATCGGGCAGCGTCTTGATATCGAAGGAAAACCAGCCGCCGGCCCCGGCATCACGCCAGTGCGGGCCGCCGTCGGGGCCGTCGCCGGTGCTGGACTTCTCGCTTTGCAAGGCGTGGTCGTGTTCCGGCTGCTGTTCGCCGGGCTGCATCACATCTACTGTGCGGGCTTCCAGCGCGTGCGCCCGCTCCTGCATGGCTTGGTATTCTGCCTCATGCTGCGTCCATGCGGCAGGAGTGAAGGTGTCCCAATAAACGGTGTAGCGCCCGAAGTAGGTGCTGTAGAACGGCTTCAAGGTGACGTCATTGGGCCGGCCCGCGCCCGTCGTGCGGAACGTCAGGGGCTGACCGGCGACCGGCTTCAGCCATGAGTCCAGCGGCTGGTTGGCTGTCACCAGGACGGGGACGCGGGAGTCACTCACCTGGAAGTACGCGCCTTGGTCGTTGTTAGCATAGGGCATCGGGTCCTTGATGCCTGCATCACCGAGCTGCCCGGCCAGCACAAGTGGGCCATAGAGGATGGCGACTTTCGTCGGGTCGTCCGGCATCGCTTCTTGGTACAGGTGCATCGGCAGCGTGATATCCACGCGGTCGCCACTTTTCCAGCGCCGCGCCAACGCGGCGTAGCTGCCGGGATGGGCCTTGATCGGCTGGGCCTGCCCATTGACCGAAACCGTCATTCCGCGCGTCCAGGACGGGCAGCGTATTTTGAGCGCCATCGCCGTCGGCTTCGCGCATGTCAGCGTCAGGTGGGTCGTGTCGCTGTCGGGGAACCGCGTCTCCTGATGCACGGTCAGGCCCTTCGCGCGCCACTTCAGGACGGACGGAATAAACAGGTTGACGTAGAGGGATTTATCGTCGTGGAAGTAGATGCTGTCGCCGTACTTGACGTGGTTCTCCATGCCGGTCCCGACGCAGCACCAGAACGACTCGGTCGGGGAGCTATAGGTCTTGAAGTGGCCCGGCTTCAAGGAGACGTAGTAGGTCATCATGCCGCGCACGGGATCCTGCGAGGCCAGGATGTGGTTGTACAGGGCGCGCTCGTAGAAGTCGGCATACTCGGCGCTGGGCGTCCATTCGAACAAATGGCGCGTCAGCTTCAGCATGTTATAGGTGTTGCAGGTCTCGGCTGTACTGGGGCTGAGGTGGTGACTGAGCTGGCCCGGCGCATCGAAATGCTCGCCGTCCGTGTTCGCGCCGATGGCATAGGTGCGCGTGTGGACGACCCGGTCCCAGAAGTATTCCGCCGCCGTCTTATCCTTCGGGTCGCCGGTCAGCTCATAAAGCCGTGCCAGCCCGATCAGCTTGGGGATCTGCGTGTTGCCGTGCAGGCCCGCCAGTCTGTCCTCGCGCAAGGTCAGTGGGTCCAGCACAGATTTCTGGTAGAACTTGCGTGATAATTCCAAGTATTTCGGCTCGCCGGTCAGCGCGTAGACATCGGCCAGCACCTCGTTCATGCCGCCGTGTTCCTGCTCCAGCATGACCTGCCACTGCTCATCGCTGAGGTTCCGGGTCGTATCCACAGTCCAATCAGATAGCCTGACCAGCACGTCTTTCGCCTGCGCGTTGTCCGCATACAAGTAGGCATCGCGCAGTCCGGCAAGCAGCTTGTGCATGGTATACCACGGCACCCAGCCTCGGTGGACGCCGTCCCCACGCCCCGCCGCCACATCGGCGAACATGGCCTTGCCACCGGGGATGGCGGACACGTAGCCATGCCCATTCTTCTCCTGGCACAGGGCCAGCTCGCCCACGATGTAGTCCACGCGCGCCTTGATGCGCGGGTTGTGGGTCGCCCGATACTGCATGGAGAGGGCAGACAGGTAATGGCCTAAAATATGCCCCGCGACGCCCGAGTCCTCCCACCCGCCATAGATCGGCGCTTTAGGCGTCAGCCCCGCCTCGGTGCGGAAGTTGTGCAGCAGCCGGTCCGGGTCCAGTGACAGCAGGTAGGCGGTGTCGCGCTTCATCGCCGCCTGAAAGGGGCTGGGCAGCAGAGTCACATCGGCGAGGTCGAAGGACTGCACACGCCCTGGCACAGCGGGGGCGACTTTGTAGACATTGGTCATGGCGGGTTTAGGGCGCGCGGGCGGCGCGGCGACGGCGGCGCTCGTCAGTAGCGGCAGCAGGAGGCCGCAGGTGGGCAGGAGACGTGTGTTCTTCATCTATAGTCTTTCAGAGCAGGTGCCGAGTGGTTGAAAACCACTCGCTAGGAGAAGCGTCCTGCGGACGTGAGGACCGTTCAAGAGGACCGTCCGTGGGTCATGTCCGTTATCCGAAGGATACCTGTCTTAGCGAGGGATTTTCAATCCCTCGTCAGGGTCGGCGGCGGCGGCCAAACGCCCGTGTCTACCGCGACGGCCTCGGCGGGCATATCGGGAAGCGGCGGCTCACGCCGCAGGCGCTCCGCCCGCCGGTTCCAGAAGTAAAAGTGCGGTAGGTAGAGAAGACAATTGACTGTCAATAGCAACAGTACCATCCAGGGGTAGATATAGAAGCCTTCATACGACAGGAGGCCAATGAATATTTTGTGATACCTCGGGTCATAGAAGACGGATGGATATTTTCACCAGGAGTAGGCCAGGGGGAAAAGCCGCACTATGCTGATGAAGAACACTACTGGCACGCCGGTTACAGCTACTTGGCGCAGATACTGCGGCAAGCTGTACCTCTCGGTCGGTCGCATACGCAGGTCAGAATGGATAGCCATGGCCAATCGCTTCACGATTGACTCAGGCTTTGTCTGCCACAACTCGGGTCCTGTGGTGGCGCGGGCTTCCCATCTATCCAGAAATGCTTCCGTGAAGAGCTTCATGGCGACCTCAGTACCCTGCCCCGAACGGTGGGATTAGGAGGGCGCGGCAAGCGGCGTCCCTACATCATTCCGTAGGGGGGAACCTTGTGTTCACCCTTCTTCTCCCTGTTCGCCCTTTCCTCTTTCTGCGTGTCTCAGAACCGCACCTGTACTGCCTGCCCCGCATATGTTACGCTCTTATGGCTCCCGCCCGGCAGGACGACGTTCAGGTGCCGGGTGGTCAGCATCCCCGGAAACGCGCCCGTCCGGACGCCGATGGTCAAAGTCCGCGCTTGGTCGTCCCAGCGCATCGGGATACGGCTGGAAATGTCCCGCTGATAGGCGTAGGTGTCGCCGTCGTCCTCGTAGAGCGTGAAGGCGGCGTCCGCGCCGGGGTAGACGCGCACCTCTAACGGGTCTTCCACGCCTAAAGCCGTGGACTGGAGGACCGGGCCAAGCGGCAGGATCGTCCCGCCCCGGACGTAGGCGGGGATCGTGTCCAGCGTGGCCTGAACGTGCAGGGTTTGGCCGCCGTCTACGGGCGCACTGGTGTTGAAGTCGTACCAGCGTCCTGTGGGCAGGTACACGTCTCGTGCCCCGCCCTGCGTCAGCACAGGCGCGGCCAGGAGGCGGTCGCCGACCAGCCATTCGTCTTCGAGGTTGAACGTCTTCGGGTCCTGCGGGAACTCCAATAAAAGCGGGCGCATCAGGGGAGCACCAGTGGCGGCGGTCTGAGCGGCGAAGGTGTAGAGGGTGGGGATCAGGCGGGTCCGCAGCTCGATGGCCTTCTTGGTCGCCGCCAGAACGTCATCGCCGAAGGCCCAGGGCCAGCGCGGGGAGTTGTAAGT
>JANLUQ010000247.1:0-10048 GCA_031363565.1 Armatimonadota bacterium
AAGATGTTCTTCGAGAACGGCTTCGCTAAACTCGAAATCGGCCTGGGGCGCGGCAAGAAGATATGGGATAAGCGCGAGAGCATCGCCGACCGCGACCGCGAGCGCGACCAGCGGCGCGAGGTGTTCGGGCATGAGGCAAGCAGGTCAAGGGACGACGAATAAATCAGGAGACACGAACCCGGAAGAAGTATGCGCCACCGGCATCGCTCCGGCCCGTCAGTGCGTGGGCTGACCCCGCCGAACTGCTAGTGCAGATGCAGGCAATTGTGGATCAGGTCGTGCGGCTCCAGCGAGCATCGAAGCGGATGTCGAGGCGCCCGCGCGTCCGGGCCGCTCCTACGCAAGCCGCAGACCAGGCGCAGGAGACAGACCCGATGACGCAGGAAGAATGGGAAGCCGACCAACTGCGCCGGAAGGTCATCCTTTGGGCCGCATCCCGGCGCGGAGGCCGGACGGAACGCTGACAGACACCGGCCCGCTCTTTGCTTTGGTGGACCCGCAAGGCCAGCCCAACCAGTTCACGCGCTGCACCGCCCTCCTTGCAGTTCTTGATACGCCCCTCATAACAACGTGGCCCTGCCGCGCAGAAGTGATGCACCTGACCGGGCGTGAAGACGCCTGAGGGATGCAGCAGTTTATCGCGGGATATGTCGTCCCCGACTTGCTGAGGCTGCACACGCTGACCAGGCAAGAGACGACGCGCATCTTCAGCATTGATGGAGACTTTTACATCTATCGCTTGGCGAATGGAACCGCTTTGGAAGCCCTGCCAGGGCCGAAGACGACAAAGCGCGGGCGGCTGTGAACATGGCGCAAGATGTTCAGGTGTAAGCGATAACATGAAACAAAAGCCAAGAGCGGGAGGTCTTCTGAAAACCTGGTTTCCCAACCGGCTGAACATCGCTGTCGCCCTGCTGCTGCTCCCCTTTTGGCTGGTCGTCGTAGTAGGTTTTCTCTCGATGTTCCTTCACGCACAGGCCTACTCTCATGCGAAGCATCATTCGGGCAGCAACCGTCGGGATTGAAGTGTCAAAATGAAAGTTCTGAAGATCCTTTCGCGGCATCGCTTCCTCTGCTACGCGCTGTGTTTCGCACTCCCGGTGGCCATTGTGCTTGACGCGACTCCGTTGGGCCTACTCACTCAAAAGAAGGGCGTTCCTGAAGCCGAGGCTTGTCGCACCTGGTATCAGACTTTAATCAACTTCGGCTGCCTTCTCTTTGTGCCGGAAATCGCGGACTACGAGTTGCGCCGTGAGTTCCTGCGTCAAGGGAATGGGGGTGCGGTCAGTCGGCTACAGATATTCAATGCCACCACCCCAGATCGCTACCTGCCGCTGACGACGGCCCCACCGGAGGCGTTGGACGCCGACGCGCTGATTGCGGCGCAGACCAGTCTCTTGAACCCTGCCGCGTCCGGCCTGGCGGCGACCGTCGTGGCGACGGCGAATGTGGGGCACTTGAGCGCCCCAACGAACGCAGTTCTGTGGAGCAACATCCGGCTTTAACAGCCCTTGAAAGGTACATCTATGTCCAAGATCCCCATCGGTTTGCAGCTTTATTCGGTGCGCGACGACTGCGCGCGCGACCTGCCCGGAGTTCTCAAGGCCGTCGCCGGCATGGGCTACGCGGGCGTCGAGTTCGCGGGTTACTACGGGCACACGGCCCCCGAATTGCGGGCGATGCTCGACGACAACGGGCTGGCCTGCTGCGGCACGCATACCGGCCTGGAAACGGTCCTGGGCGATGAACTGGCGCGGACGGCGGACTTCAACAAGACTTTGGGCAACCCGTATTTAATCGTCCCCGGCCTGCCGCGCGAGCGGGTCGGCTCCGAGGTAGCCTGGCTGGAAACGGCGCGGCTCTTCGACGGGGCATCGGAGCGGGCGGAGGCGCTGGGGATGCATGTCGGCTACCACAACCACTCCGAGGAGTTCCAGGCAGTTGACGGCGGCGCGCTGCCGTGGGACCTCTTCTTCGGCCATACGCGGCGCGAGGTGGTCATGCAGGTGGACACGGGGAACATGATGCACGGCGGGGCCGCGCCCGCACCGTTCCTCTCGCGCTATCCGGGCCGGGCACTGACCGTCCATCTGAAGGAATACTCGGCGACCGACCCGGACGCGCTGGTCGGCGCGGGCGATGTGCCGTGGGGCGAGATCTTCCGCCTGTGCGAGAGCGTCGGCGGGACGCAGTGGTACATCGTGGAGCAGGAGACCTACGCCCACCCGCCGCTGGAGTGCGCCGCGCGCTGCCTGGAGAGTCTGCGCGGGATGGGGAAATAGCGGATGACTGGAGAAAGACAGGCGCGGCAGAGAAGGCAAACCCGGAGGAACCAAGCCACATGATGCCTATCGAGCCGGATCATTACGGGGTCCTGGAACTGAAGCCGGGCAGCCCGATGGAGGACGTCAAGAGCCAGTACCGGCGGCTTGCCAAGCGCTACCATCCCGACCTGCACGGCGACGACGCCGGATTTCAGGAGAAGTTCCGCCGCGTCAATGCCGCCTACATCTTCCTCTCGGATGCCGCGCGCAAGGCGAGCTATGATGCCGTCCTCCAAGCCGCCCGGAAGGCGGGGCTGCCCCCGCTGAGGTCTGCGCCGCCGACCACTTCCAGGCCTGCGCCCACAGCGACAGGGTATCATGCCAAGCCCACGACCACGGGTTACTATGCACCGCCTTCAGCCACTGGCTTCCGCAGAAGCCCCCAGGATCAGACGGGCACCGATGTCCGGATGAAGCGCTCCGCCTGGCTGGGGGCCACGGCGGGCGCGATCGTGGTCCTGCTGGTGATCGGGTTGTCCCTGAACGGCTCAGGCCCCGGCCGCTCCGTGCCCATTGGTGCCGGATCGCCGACGGCCCCCGGAAGCGTCGCCGGAAGCGCACTGGGCAGCGGCCGCGGAGACAGATTGGAAAACGAATCCGAGCCGGGCGCGGACGTTGATCCGGCGGTGGATCCATCCCCGCCTTTCACCGCTCCTGATGCCGGTGCCGTCCTGACGCGCCGCCCTTCTCCGGTGTTTCCCCGGCCCGCTGCTGCGATGCCCCCCGGCATCGCGGGCAGCGCCGCCACGCTGCCGCGCGCTAAAGAAGCGCCCCCTGCCGAGGCGCTGGGAACGCAGCTGGCAGCGCGCTATCATGCCGTGCTGCCGCGTACCGACCGGCTGCTGGGCCGCGGCTACGCCGTCCGGGCGGCAAGCGCCGATATGGGAGACGGGTCGCGACGCATCCTGCAGGACAAATTGGCGACAGACCTTGCGGACCTAAGCGCGGCGCGCGGCCGTGTTCAGCCTGGCGTCGTCCACCTTTCCCGGCAGGGTACGCCCACAGAGCTGCATCAGGAGGCCGGGCGGGTCCTTGCGGACCTGCATCGGCTGGAAAACGCCCAGCAGCCCGTCCAAGACGACATCAAAGCGCTGGCGGCCATGCCGCCCGTTCTTCATGCCTCTCTTGCCGCATCCCATGTTAGCACGCTCTCCCCAGCAGAGGCCGCTTCCATTGTATCGGTACCGACCATCCCCACCGCTCCCGTGGTGGCTCCCGTCGTCCCACCCTCGCCCAAGCCGCCCGAGAAGGTGGAGGTGAAGCCGGCGGCCAAGGTGGAGGTGAAGCCGGTTGTCAAGGTGGAGGTGAAGCCGGTTGTCAAGCCGAAGCCCCCAGCCACTTCGGGCCAAGAGTTCATCCTGTGGGGCAAGTGAACGATGAGATGGGCCTTGTTCGCCAAAGAAGCCTTGCGGCGGGGCGAAATCGCACTCGGTCATGGAATGCAAAAAATGAGGCACAAAGATGGCACATAAAGTAAGCCGCCGGGAGTTCGTGGGGCTGGCGGCGGCTGCCGCGCTGACGCCGGCTTTGGCGCGGGCGGCCCGGCCCAAGAGGGCGGGCAGGAGGGGAGCGGTCATGGTCCCCAATAAGCTGCAGGCGTTCAACTACAAGGGCGTGCGCCTGCTGGACGGGCCGTTCCTGGACCAGATGCGGGCGACACGAGACTTCTATCTCGGCATCCCTGACGATGACATTCTGAAAGGGTTCCGCCGCAGGGCCGGGCTGCCCGCGCCGGGGCAGGACATGGGCGGCTGGTGCGGCGACAGCACCGCCGTGGTCTTCGGCCAGTGGCTCAGTGGCATGGCCCGGCTGTCGCACGCGACGGGGGACTCCGCCCTGCGCGACAAAGCGCTGACCCTGATGGCCGAATGGGGGAAGACCCTGCCGAAGCTCTCGTTCGGCCACTACGATTACGACAAGTACGTCTGCGGGCTGGCCGATCTGGCCGAGTTCGCGGGCAGCGGGGAAGCCCTGACGCTGCTGGCGCAGCTCACGGACCGGGCGGAGCACAGTCTGGGGCGGGTACGATTGCCCGCCACGGACGCCGACTCGCAGGGCGGGTACTTCAACGGCGAGGGGGAGTGGTACACCCTGTCCGAGAACTTGTACCGGGCTTACGCGCTGACCGGCGACGCGCGCTACCGCGAGTTCGCCGCCGTCTGGCACTACCCGCATTACTGGGGCATGTTCACCGGAGACGCCACCCCGGCCCCCGACGGCTTCCACGGCTACAGCCATGTCAACACCCTGAGCAGCGCGGCGATGGCCTACGCCGTCACAGGCGAGGCGCATTATCTGGAGACCATCACGCGGGCCTACGACTACTTCCAGCGGACGCAGTGCTATGCGACCGGCGGCTACGGGCCAGGCGAGAAGCTGATGCGGGCAGACGGCTCGCTGGGCCGCTCGGTCGAGACAGAGCCGAACGCCAAGTTCCTGAGCGGCAGCGTCGGACGGTCGTTCGAGACGCCCTGCGGGACATGGGCCGTCTTCAAGCTGTGCCACTACCTGCTGCAACTGACGGGCGAGGCGCGATACGGGGACTGGATGGAGCGGCTGCTCTACAACGGCATCGGCGCGGCTTTGCCGATGCAGGGCCGGGGGCAGACATTCTACTATGCCGACTACCGCCTGCGCGACGCCCGCAAGTATTACTTCAGCGACCCGTGGCCGTGCTGCTCCGGGACGTACTTACAGAACATCGCCGAGTACCATAACCTCCTGTACTTCCACGACGCGGACGGCCTGAACGTGGCCCTCTATGTGGCGTCCAAGGTCACCTGGGAGCACGGGGGGCAGGAGGTGACGCTGACCCAGCGGACCGATTACCCCGAAGGCGAGACGGTCTCGCTGACGCTCGGCCTGTCTCATCCCGCCGCCTTCGCCCTGCGCCTCCGTATCCCGGCCTGGGCACACGGCGCGGCCGCGCAGGTGAACGACTATCCCGTGCCGGGCGTGGACACGCCCGGCGCGTGGGCGACGATCCACCGGGAGTGGCATCCCGGCGACCGGGTCACGCTCCGCCTCCCGATGCCGCCCCGGCAAGTCCCCATTGACGAGCAGCACCCGCAGCGCGTCGCCCTCGTGCGCGGCCCGGTCGTCCTGGTGCGCCCGCACGACGGCTCCGTCCCGGCGGGCGGGGCGCGGACGCCGGCGGGCACCGTCCCCTTCCCGCAGATCGGGCGCGACCGGCCCTACGCGATGTATTTCGACCAGGAAGCATAGGGGCCTCAGAAGGAGAGACATATATGGCGAAGACTTTGGAACTACCCACGCTGGGCAACAGCATGGAAGAAGGCACGATTACGCAGTGGTTCAAGACCGAGGGCGAGGCCGTCGCGAAAGGCGAAGCGCTTTACGAGGTAATGACCGACAAGGTAAACATGGAGGTCGAGGCGCCTGAAGCGGGTGTGCTGCGGAAGATTCTGGCCGTCGTGGATGCGACCGTCCCGGTCGGCGCTCCCGTCGCCATCCTAGGAACGGCGGATGAGGACATTGCGGGCCTGCTGGACGCCCCCGGCACTGGAAGTGCCGGGCTGCTGCTGAGTGAAGGTCGCTCCGCGACTGAGGAAATGCAGGGGAAAGCGTGTGAGATCGGCTCGCCTGCAACCTCGCAAGGGCTTTCACTCAACGGTACCTCGGCACTTCCAGTGTCGGGGGAACCAGGCCGCGTCTTCGCCAGCCCGCGCGCCCGCCGGTATGCCGACGAGTGCAGCATAGACATCGCCCGGCTGGCAGGGCGCGGCACAGGCGTGGACGGGCGGGTCGTCGAGGCGGATGTGGCCGCCTTCTCCGAGGAAGAACAGGAACGGAAGAAGGCAGCGCCGCGCATCTCGCCGCTCGCCCAGCGCGTCGCCGCCGAACACGGCATCTCGGTCGAGGGCATGTCGGGGACAGGCCACGGCGGCAAGGTGACGCAGGAGGACGTAAAGCGCAGCGTCTTCCCCACACCTCCCCCGCAGATATCGGAGGCCGAGGGGCGGACCGTCGTCACCCTGCGCGGGATGCGGAAGATGGTGGCCGAAGCAGTGACCCGCAGCGCCCAGACCGCGCCGCATGTGACCCTGACCCTGCCCGTAGACATGAGCGAGGCGACCCGGTTCCGGGCGCAGGTCCTGCCCGCCATCGAAAAAACATTCGGCGTCCGCGTCTCCTTCACCGACATCATCGCCAAGGCCGCCGCGCGTGCTTTGGCAGACCACCTCTACCTGAACAGCACCTTGGTCAAAGATGAGATCACGCTGCATCCGTCGGTAAATCTGGGCGTCGCCGTCTCACTCGGCGCGGACGGGCTGATCGTGCCCGTCATCAAGGACGCCCAGGCGAAGTCCTTGGGCGAGTTCAGCCGTTCCTTGAAGGACCTCGCCGTGCGGGCCAAAAGCGGCAGCCTGACGGCCGACGAGGTGACGGGGGGGACGTTCTCGCTCACCAACCTGGGCACCTTCGGCGTCACGCAATTCGACCCGATCATCGTCCCGCCGCAGACTGCTATTCTGGGCATCTGCGCCATCTGCGACACGGTCGTCGCCGTGAACGGCCTGCCCGCCGTGCGTCCGATGATGAACCTCTGCCTGTCCTTCGACCACCGGGTCGTGGACGGCGCCCCCGCCGCCGCATTTTTGGCGCAGCTCAAGGAGACCTTGGAACAGCCGTATCTGATGTTCGCGTGAGACTACAATCATGGCAATGCGCCTACGCTTACAGCCCCTGCCGGAAACCGTTCAGGAATTTGAACTGGCCGCTGAGGACAGGTATTGGGCGGGGATGGAGTTAATGACGCGAGGTGACGGAGCGACCGGCATCTACCTGATGGGCTACGTTGCGGAGATGCTGCTCAAGAACAGCTACTTTCTGTTGAACATACAAACTACGCCGACTTTTCCAGTGGGATCGCAACTTGGACAGGCCAAATTTGCGATGGCAGCTCTCATTCCTATGTATCAGTTCAAGGGCTACCACGACCTGATATTCTGGGCGGGTCTGCTGACCGAAAAGCGGCGGCAGGAAGGTCGGCCACTGGCCTCGAACGTAGAACTGGCGCTGACACAGCATGTACAACGCCTTACTGACAACTGGTTCGTGGAACTGCGCTATCGCGCAGCGCAAGCGACAACGATTGAGATCAACGAGGTTTATGAAGACGTGACCTGGATACGCAGCTATTACCGCGATGGCTCTCTTTACACCCCCCGGAGATAGACCATGTCTTACGCACAAAGAATATATCCGAAAAACACTGTTTATGAGGCGTTCGCCCATCGCATCGCGGAAGAAATCAAAAATCCGCAGGAGGGCATGGCGGAGCCGGTCATCGTGCTGGAAGCTCAGGGCCAGCAAGCGGCCACCCATCTTTATGTGATCTGGAGCGAGTGGGGTCAGCTCACGCAGTTGGAGCGCTCTGAGATCACACTGGAAGCCTACCGTGAGGCAAAAGGGAGTGCGTCCGCATCCAACCTCCGTGTCGCGCTCGGCCTGACGGCAGCGGAAGCCGAGCGCATGGGCATTGAATACGCACCGCTGGAACCAGTTGTTTGAAAGGTTCAGCAAGTTGAACGCGCCCGACATCGGCGCGGGCGGCGGCTACCATGCCTGCCGCTTCGCGGAGTGCGCCACCCACGTCTTCGCCGTCGAGCCTGCGCCCAGGATGCTCCGCCAGCTTTATAGCCGGGTCGCGGGCGGCCCGGCGGCCAACATCAGCATCCTTGCGGCGGGGGCCGAGGACGTGTTGCTGCGCGATGGCTGCGTGGATGTGCTCCACTCGCGCTTCGCCTACTTCTTCGGCCCGGCGCGCGGGGCGGTACACTCCTGCGCGCCGGGTATCAGGGAGGGTCTTCGCCTGCTGCGGCCCGGCGGCCACTTCTTCATCATAGACAATGCCCTCACGTCAGGGCAGTTTGCCGGTTTCCTCGCCCGGTTCGGCTACTCCCAGGGGCAGGCCGCCCGGATGCAGGAGGAGAACGACGAGTTCTACGGCGGCCTCGGCTTCGCGTGCGCGACGGTCGAGTCCACTTGGACAGCCCCCGAACGGGAAGCGCTGCGGCGCGTCGTGGCGATGGAGTTCCCCGCCGGGGTGGTAGAGGCCATCATGTCCGAGGTGGAGGGGGCGGAGATGAGCTACCATTACCGGATGTACTACCGGAGCAAGCCCCTTTGATAAGGCCACAGACTAGGCACATCGTCGCGCTGGGCGGGGGCGGGTTCTCTATGGAGCCGGACAACCTTTTGCTGGACGACTTCATCCTCAGTCTAACCGGCAAAGACCGGCCGCGCGTGTGCTTCGTGCCAACGGCCGCCGGGGATGCAGAAGGGTACGTCCAGAGGTTCTATGACGCCTTCCCGGCGGGCCGGGCGGAGACGTCGCATCTGGCGCTGTTCAAGCGGACGGTTTCCGATCTGCGGGCGTTCGCGCTGGCACAGGACGTGATCTATGTCGGCGGCGGCAACACGGTGAACATGCTGGCCCTCTGGCGGGCACATGGGCTGGACGCCGTGCTGCGCGAGGCGTGGGAGGGGGGCGTGGTCCTGTGCGGGGTCAGCGCCGGGGCGTTGTGCTGGTTCGAGGGCGGCAGCACCGACTCGTTCGGGGGCGGCCTGTCGCCGCTCCGAGACGGGCTGGGCCTGCTGCCGGGCAGCGTCTGCCCGCACTATGATGGCGAGGCGGAGCGGCGGCCCACCTACCACGACTTCATCTTGAAGGGCCTGCCGGGCGGCAGCGCGGCGGATGATGGGGTGGGACTGCATTTTGTCGGGACAGAGTTCGCCGAGGCGATCAGTTCACGGCCGGACGCCCGCGCGTACCGTGTCGAGCGTCAGGGGGACGGGGTGATCGAAACGCTGCTGTCAACTCGCTTTTTAGGCTGAAGTAGATTTTTTATGCCCGTCCTCGACACCACCGAATTTGATTTCTCACAGGAGCATGCGCTTGGCACCGACAAGGTCGCCCGGCGCATCGCCGTCGTCCGCAACGAGAACGCGCAGGCGGTCTTGCATGTGGGAGTCCGCTCGGGCGTGCCGTGGCTGGACCTATACCCGTCTGAGTTCGCATTGGCCCCCGCCGAGGCGCAGACGGTCGTGGTGGAGCTAAGGCCGGAACGGGCGGGGAATGCGGCCCTCGCCCCAGCGCAGGTCACGCTGTTCGGGCAATATTTGGCGGTGCAGGCGGCGGATGCCGCCGCCCTGCCCGCCGATGTCGAACTTGTCATCGCAGTCGTCCCGCCGCTCTCGAACTGCCCGCACTGCGCCGCCGACCTGCCCGAAGGTGCGACCGAGTGCCGCCGGTGCGGGGAGCGCATCCGGCTTTGCCCGATCTGCGGAACGCCAAACACCTGGATTGCGCGTCTGTGCCGATTGAACCCGGCCCATGTTCTGCGGACTCAGGTGGACTGGCGCATGGCGCCGGGCGGGGATGCGAGCCATGCCCTGGCCTCCGAGCTTCCCCTGGGCGCGCATCTGGCCCGGCGCTGGTCGTTCCCGACATCCGCGCCGACGCGGGCCGCCGATGCTTTGGAGTGGAGCGCGCCGCTGGCCGCCTTCGGCATGGTGGTGGCCTCGGCCATTGACTCGGAGGCGGGCCGGGCGACGATCTACGCTTTCGCCCTGACGAACGGGGCGGCCTTGTGGGACTTTGACCTGCCGGACGGGCGCGGGCTGTACCCCGACCGGGGCGCGATGGCTCTCTCGGAAGACGGGATGCTGTATGCGGCGACATTGGGCGGGTCGGTCCT
>JANLUQ010000283.1:0-3484 GCA_031363565.1 Armatimonadota bacterium
TCGATCTCATCGCCGCTCCGCAGATCCCTTTCAACCCGTGCCAGCAGGCCCTCATCACGGATGGGAACCGACATGGCGATATACTTTCGCGCGCCATCAGGCCGCGTCAGGATTTCGTGAAAAGCGGTAACTGGCGGCTCGCCCGGTTCAGTACGGGCGAATGTAGCGCGTGTGGTTGTGATCTTCGTTTCCAGCGTCAGTCTCGCCCCCTTGCACAGAGTACCCTCCCGAGACTTACAGCGTGGACGCCGCCTAATGAGCTAACTCAGGATGCCCTTTGGCGAAGAACTTCTTGAGCGCGGGCCAGACGTCTTCTTTGTCGTTGATCTTGACCAGGACGACGCGCGGGTCGGCGCTGAAGGCTTCTTCATAAGCCTGGCCCAAGGGGGCGAAGCCGAAGGAGGACTGCCAGCCGTCGCTGCCAATCTCACCGTAACCGATTAAATTGCACAGATCCCGCATCTTCTTGACCAGGTCCACGCACTCGGCGTCGCCCCAGTTGTAGCCGTCGGAGAAGAGGAACGGGTAGATGTTCCATTCGCGTGGGTTGTAGCGCTTGCCGATGATATCCAGGGCCAGCCGGTAGGCGCTGCTCATGCGCGTCCCGCCACTGTCGCCGAGGCTGAAGAACTGATTTTCCGTCACCTCTTTGGCCTCGGTATGGCAGGTGATGAAGACGATCTCGGTGTTGGTGTATTTCGTTCTGAGGAACTGCGTCATCCAGAAGTAGAACGAGCGGCAGATGTAGGCTTCAAATTCGCCCATCGAGCCGGACACGTCGCGCATGGCGAAGACGACGGCATTGCGCTGCGGCTCGGTGACCAGCTCGTAGTTCTTGAAGCGTTTATCCTCGGGGCGGACCTCCCACTTGTTCTCGTTGCCGAGTCGGGCATTGCGCCGATAGGCCTCCAGCAGCGTCCGCTTGCGGTCGAGGTTCGAGGCCAAGCCGCGCCGGGTGATGGTGTTGAACTCGGCATGTTCGGACAAGATCTGCTTGGCGCCCTTGTCTTCGAGGTTCGGCAGGGACAGGTCCTCGAAGACCATCTGGGCCAGCTCGTCTAGTGTAAACTCGGCCTCATAGTAATCCACGCCGGGGTCCTGACCGGCCTTCTTGCCGACGCCCTGGCCCTCCTTGTCCGAGGGTGCGCGCCCGATGACATCGCCGGGCTTGGTGCCGCCCGGCCCCTGGCCGATGCGCTCGCGGTCGTGCGGGTCGAAGCGAATGCGCGGCAGTTCCAGCCCGCGCACGGGGACCTTGATGATCTTGCCCCGGTCGGCGGTGATGATGTCCTGCTGCGAAATGATGTCGCCGAGGTTCTGCTTGATGACTTCCTTGATCTTGTCGTTGTGACGCCCCCGGTCGCGGTCCGCACGCCGGTGCAGATCCCAAGGATCACTGGAGAGAGAATACAGCGGGTCAGCCATGGTTCACGCTCTTTCGTTCACGCTCTTTCGTTCTTGCTGTTTTTGTTCTTGCCGTCGCGGGCGGCGACGACCTGTTTCACGGCGAAATACTCTTGGATGTTCTCGCTGGTCACCAGTCCCAGCAGCCGACCGGGCTGGTCCGGGTCCAGGATCAGCAGCGGGCCGGGCTGCGCCTGTAAGGTGGGCAGGGTCTCGCCCAGGTCATCGTCAGGACCCGCTGAGGCGAACTGGCGGCTCATCGCGCCCGCGACATAGCCTGCCGGTCCGGCCTCAGCCAGCCCACGCAGGAGGCCATTGCGGGTCAGGATCCCCTGCACCAATTCGCCGTGCAGGACGGGGAAGTCGTGCTGGGCGGTGTCCAGCAGCACATCGGCGGCTTCTTTCAAGGTGTTGCCGACGGTCAAGGTCCGCACGTCGGTCATCATGGCATTGCGGATGGGGACGCCTTCGACAAGTGCGGCCTGCTCGTAAGACGATGCCTCCTGCCCCGCACCGATGTAGATGAAAAGGGCGATGAACATCAGGAACCACTGCGGCGGGTGGCTCATCACCGCCCAGATACCAGCAGCGATGGCGATGGACTGACCGATGCCCGACGCGATCTGGGTCGCCCGGTTCGGCGGCATATTGAGCGCGAGGACAGCCCGCAGGACCCGCCCGCCATCCATGGGGAAAGCAGGGATCAGGTTGAACAGGACCAGCCAGATGTTCACCTTCAGGATGCCCGGCACGAAGCCAGGCAAGCCGCCGCCGAAGTGGAGCAGGTCGGCGGCCAGCGGCAGTTTCCCCTGGGTGGCAAGGATGACTGCTAAACCGGCGGCAATGACGACGTTGACGGCGGGGCCGGCAACGGCGATTACGAGCTCCTGATGCGCCTTGGGCCGCTTCTCGATGCGCGCGACGCCGCCGATCGGGTACAGCGTGATGTCGGCCACGGGAATGCCGCAGCGCAGGGCGACGAGGCTGTGCCCAAGCTCATGCAGCACGACGCACAAAAAGATGGTCAGGACATACCCCACAGCGACCAGACGCCCGCTGCTCGGACCCGAGACATAAATCCAGAGCAGGAACAGCAGGAACGTGAAGTGCAGCCGGATCGGGATACCAGCGACGGTCGCGATCTTCAGCGCGGAAAATCCCACCTGCGGCGGCGCGGGCGGCGATGACGGTTCAGGCATGAGCGTTATAATCTATCCCTTACTGTTGATACTTCGCGGCGAGTTCCGGCGGCATGCAGTTGGGCGTACCCGACTGCTCGGACTTGCGGATGACGCTGATGGTGCCGTCAAGTTCCAGAAATGCATAGCGCACATCTTCCAAAGTGATCATATTCTGCCCCCGCAAGCCCGCATTCAGATCAGGCCGCGAAACGGCGTATTTGCTCATATTGTCGTCAAGGACACCCCCGTTATACACCAGCAGGATCGGCTCGCCTTCGAGCAGGCGGCGCGCTTTGATACTCTTCGCCGTCCAGCGGTTCAGGCCGGTGCTCAGGAGCAATAGCGTCACCGCCCCCGCCAAGGACCCTAAGATGGAGTTGTCTTCGCCGATCAAGGCGTTCTGCACGATGTTGGACAGCAGCAGCACGATCAGCAGATCGAACGTCGTGTTCTGCGTCAGGTCGCGCTTGGACATGAACCGGAACGCCAGCAGCAGGGCGGCATAGATCAGAATGGGACGAATGATCTTTTCCGCCCAGGACGGCTTGGGCAGGAACATATCATGCCACGGGATGTGAAAGAGCAGGTGTTCCAGTTAATTCTCCTCGGGCACTTCCCCGCGCCCCAGCAGTGCGTTGACGGTCCAGACGGCATGGGGCGCGGCCAGCGGCGAGAGCGTGTCTGCTCCCGCCAGCCGCGTCGCTTCCTGATAACCCTCCGGTGCCGGGATGCGGTGGCGAACGATGGCCGCCTCGTTCACCAAGACAACCCAATAGTCGCGAATGGCTGCCTGCGCATACAGCAGGGCTTTCCCGCCAATGTCGTAGGCGACCGTGGTGTCGGAGACTTCAATCAGCAGCACGACATCTTCCGGCGTCGGATGCTGACTCCCGTAATCC
>JANLUQ010000511.1:0-2101 GCA_031363565.1 Armatimonadota bacterium
GATCGGCTCCGCCTCAAGCCGCTGGCAGAGGCGGCTGATGTGGGCATTGATGTGAGGACTGATCTGCGTCCCGAAGACGACGCGCGCGGCGCAGTCGCCGGCCGGGGCGAACTCGGGTGTCATGTTCCATTGTACGACGGCCCGCATGGGAAATCCTGCCATAGCGCGATTGACAGCTTACCTTGGATGTGTCATCATAACGGTATCAGTCGGTGTGCATTCCGCCACCGGCCACCAGGACGACCGGCACAGGAGAGCACCATGAGCGCAGAAAATGGATACGTTTCCCTCCCAGGCAGCGAGCGCAAGCCGCTGCCCCAGGCTAGCGTCACTGCCCCGACCGCTTCCGGGGAGCGGCTGGAAGTAACGGTGCGGGTGCGGCCTCGCCAGCCCCTGCCGCCGCCGGAAGAAATGGCGGCGATGGCGGCCCAGCTGCCCTCGGAGCGCCGGTATATGACTGCGGAGGAATACGAGCAGCAGTACGGCGCGGATGCCTCGGACATGGAGCGGGTCGCCGCGTTCGCCCGCAGCCACGGCCTCCATATCGTCGAGCAAAGCGCCGCCCGCCGGTCGGTCATGCTGTCGGGGACCGTCCAGGCCGCCGAGGCGGCCTTCGGGGTGATCTTAAACGACTACGAGTACCCGAATGGCACCTACCGGGGACGCACCGGCCCGGTCTCCATCCCCGCCGAGCTGGAGGGCATCGTCGAGGGCGTCTTCGGCCTGGACAACCGGATATTTGCCAAGTCGCATTTCTCCCGCCGCCCGGCCGCATCGGCTGCCGCGACGACGTTCACGCCACTCGCCCTGGCCCAAATCTATGGCTTCCCCGCCGGGATGGATGGGACCGGCCAGACCATCGGCATCATCGAGCTAGGTGGCGGCTACCGGCCCGCCGACTTGCGCGCCTACTTCGTGAGGCTGGGCCTCAAGCTCCCGCGCGTGTCGGCGGTCTCGGTGGACCACGCCCGCAACCACGCGGTCGGCTCACCGGACAGCGCCGACGGCGAGGTAGTCCTGGACATCGAGGTCGCCGGTGCGGTCGCGCCGGGGGCGAACATCGTCGCCTACTTCGCCCCGAACGGGACCGATCAGAACTTCCTGGACGCCCTGACAACGGCCATCCACGACGCCAAAAATAAACCGTCGGTGATCTCGATCAGCTGGGGCGGCCCCGAATCCGCGGCCACCCAGGCGTTCATGCAGCAGTTTGACGCCGCCCTCCAGTCGGCGGCGATGCTCGGCATCACGGTCTGCACGGCGGCGGGCGACGATGGGGCCGCCGATCAGCGCGCCGACACCTGGGACGGTCAGCCCCATGTGGACTTCCCCTCTGCAAGCCCCTGGGCGCTCTCCTGCGGCGGCACGTCATTGAAGGCATCAGGCGGCGTGCTCGCCTCGGAAACCGTCTGGAACCAGCACGCGGCCGACCCGCAGAGCCACAGCTTCGGCGCGACCGGCGGCGGCATCAGCCAGTCCTTCCCGGTCCCCGCGTATCAGCAAGGGGTCGCCCTCCCAGCCCCGGTCGGGACCGGCCTCAAGCCGGGCCGGGGCGTTCCGGACGTGGCCGGAAACGCCGACCCGGCAACAGGCTATGACATCCAAGTGGACGGTCAGTTCATCCAGGGTTTTGGGGGGACCAGCGCCGTAGCCCCTCTTTGGGCGGGCCTGATCGCCCTGATCAACCAGAGCCTTGGAACAAGGGCAGGCTTCGTGAACACCCTGCTCTACAGCCGGGCGCAGGCGGCAGGCGCCTTCCACGACATCACGCAGGGCGACAACAAGGTCGGCCCGAGCAACGTTGGCTACGCGGCGACGACGGGGTGGGACGCCTGCACTGGGCTGGGGACGCCGGATGGGCAGAAGATATTGGCAGCCCTAATCCAAACATGACACGCGGCCAGGTGGCGATCTGGCTGGCGGGACAGTTGAATTTATTTTATGCTTTGGCAACAATTGACAAAGGCGTCAAAAAAGTGTTGGGATATACCTGGCACCAACATCAGAATGGCACCGATTTGGAGCTGATCGATGAGTGGACACATGAGAAGACCGCGCACAACGGAGGTCGCCACGCTACTGGTGGCCGTCCATAAGAGTG
>JANLUQ010000304.1:0-4078 GCA_031363565.1 Armatimonadota bacterium
CCCTATCAGCTCGGCCTGGCCTTCCAGCGGCGGGCCGAGACCATCCTGCCCCCAGCACTGCGCGAGAAGGGCGTCGGGACCGGGGTCGCGGACCTTGCCGCCTCCGTGCTCGGCCTGGGCGTCCTGGCCGCCTCGAAGGCGGCGATCGCGCCGGGGAACTCACCTCGAAGGCTGAACTCCAGCCCTGCCGTGTAGGCCGGGTCCCGCAGGATGCCGCCGCTCTTGTCCGCGCCCGCCTTGTCCGCGCCCGTTTTGTCGTCGTTAGCCATAGGCATATTCTACCCGGAATCGCGCTTCTCCGGCACTAGGCCTGGGAAGGGGACAAGGCGATGCGAGGTGTCACTGGGCCGCAGCTCTGGCTAAAAAGCCTGCACCTTCGCCGGATTTTCATCTGCTTTTCATTAAACCCAGGTAGAAATGTCTTGTAGGCTAAGTCCTATGAGCCGCTGTTATCCCATGCGAGCGGCCACCGGCACAGCACAAACAAGGCACCAAACTGCTACGATCATTAGGAGATTCCATGTCCCACTCACTTCCAAGGCCCCGTCGCGGCTTCACGCTCATCGAACTGCTCGTCGTCATCGCCATTATCGCGATTCTCGCGGCGATCTTGTTCCCCGTTTTCCAGAAGGTGCGCGAGAACGCCCGCCGCGCCTCCTGCCAGTCCAATCTCAAGCAGCTCGGGCTTGCCGAGACGCAGTATTCCCAGGACGCCGATGAGATCTACAGCGGCTCATACCAGGAGTTCTCTCCCACCGATGGTCATCGCCACTCCTACGCCGAGATGATCTACCCTTTCATCAAGAGCACCGGTGTTTTCCAGTGCCCCGATGCCACCGGCAAGGGCTTCCGCAACAATGACGCCAATAACTGCGTATACAACCCTATCACCTGCGGCTCCGCCGACACGACCAACACGGGCGCGGACAATCACAGCAGCATCATCGGCTACGGTTACAACTCGCTGATCCGGGACCAGCCCAACAATGCGGGAGAAAACAACGGCGACCACGCCCAGAATCCTCTGGCTGCTGTCCAAGCGCCCTCCGACACGATCATGATGATGGACGGCAACGGTAACTGCGACGGCTTCTACAATGTCTGGGAGACCCAGGAGACCGACATCAATGGCTCCTTCTACCCAAACCACCCCGCCAACTTCTTTGGCAACGTGACCACGCCCCAGACGCCGGGCAAGCGCCACGGGAGCCAGGACGGCGACAACTACCTGTTCTACGACGGCCATGTCAAGTATATGAAGTCCTCACGCGATAGCACGGGCGGCCCCTCGCTGTGGTATATAGATAAGTCACTCACCAATTAAGCCATGCACCCTTCCCGACCGGCCCGGCTCGCACCGGAAGCCAACACCCTGACACAAGCCGCTGTGCGCCGCCCCTTTTCTCAAACAAAAGGGGCGGCGCTTTTGGCCGTCCTCCTGCTCCCGATCATCGCCGGCGCGCTCACCCTGCCCGGCCTCTGGCGCGAGACCGCCCGCCGTGAGGCTTCCCTTCCTCAGCTCGAAGCGCAGGCCGCAAGCAGCCCCGGCGACGGCCCTCTGCTCGCGCTTGTCGGCGCAGGACGTATGGCGGCGGGCGAGAACCGCGGGGCCGCCGATGCGCTCCGGCAGGCTATCGCCTCGGGCGAGTCCAATGAAGACACCTGGGAGGCGCTGGCCGCGAACACCGCGGCGGCGGGGGACCGGCGACGCGCGCTGGCCGACCTGCACCTCGGCTTGGCCGCCCTGCCGCTCTCCATCGGCCTGCAAAATGCCCTGGCGCGGGCGCGGGTCGAGAATGTGGACGCCCCGCCGCCCGTCCTCGCCGCCGCCATTGACCCGCAGGGACCTCTTCCGCTGCGGGACCGGTATGCGGCGGGGAGCAGGCTGAACGGCCTGGCCGAGTGGTGGGGGCAGCATCACCTCGAATCAAGCGGGGGCGCGACTCGGGCGGCTTGGGCGCGCGCCCGGCCCGGCGATGCCCAGGCCCAGCGTTTGTGGGGGCAGGCCCTGCTCACCGACCGCCGCCAAGCTGAAGCCGGCCCGGTCCTGGTCCTGGCCCACTCCCTGGCCCCTGACTCGCCCGCCGCCGGACTTGCCCTGGCCGATTACTATGCCCAGGCGGGCAATGCCCCCCAGGCCGCCCTCCAGTACCTCGCCTGCCTCAAGCTGAGGCCGGGCTGGCCGGCCGCCCTGATCGGCTATGGGACGGCCGCCCTCCAGAACGGGCAGGTCCCCCCCGCCGTCGCCGCGTTCACGACCGCGACCCGGCTGGCCCCCCGAAACGCCGATGCCTGGATCGGGCTGGGCCAGGCCCAGCTCAAGACCGGCGTCGCTTTCACTTCGGCCATCACCGCTTTCCAGACCGCCGCCCGGCTTGTCCCCGACCGGACGGAGTATTTCAACAGCTATGCCGACGCCTTGCGGCATGGCGGGCGCGCGCCCGAGGCAGAGGCCCTCCTGCGCCGCCGGCTCCAGGCCGCGCCGGGCGATGCCCTGGCCCACTATCTGCTCGGCCTGATCCTGCGCGATACGGACCCGACGGTGGCCCGCGTGGCCGAGGCCGAGGCGCAGACGCGCGAGAGCCTGCGCCTCAGCCCGCACAACCCGCTGGCGAGCGCCCAGCTCGGCCAGATCCTGCTGGATGCCGGGCGGACCGATGCGGCCGTCGCACTGTTCGAGGACGCGCGGGCGCACACCCCCGACGACCCGAATTTGCTGCTGGTCCTGGCCCGCGCCTATGGGCGTCAGGGCAAGCCGCTTCGCGCATCGCAGACCGCCGCGCGCGCCCGGTCCCTCCTCGCCGACCAGCAGCGCGCGGCGGTGCTGACGGATGCCGCCCGCAAGCAACCGCTGGACATCGGCCTGCACCGGCAGCTCGCCGTCCTCTATGCGCGCACCGGCAAACCTGAGCAGGCGCGGCGTGAGGAGAACACGATCCGCCTGCTTCAAGCGGACCCGAAGGGGACCGCCCGGCAGATAGGAGCCTTCAGCGACTCTCTGCAGAATGCCCTTGCGGGCCGCTGATCCCGGTGGATATTCGTGCAAAAATCGTATCGGTGAGCTGGAATTCAGATCAAGAAAAAGAGGAAGCAATATCGGCAAGCACTCTAAATATGCTTGACTCCTGCCTGCATTATCGCCCATACTATCAAAGTCACTTTAAGTCTCAGTGAAAGGTTCATAGGTCTTTAATGCATCACTCGTCCCCGAGGCCCCGTCGCGGCTTCACGCTCATCGAACTGCTCGTCGTCATCGCCATTATCGCGATTCTCGCGGCGATCTTGTTCCCCGTTTTCCAGAAGGTGCGCGAGAACGCCCGCCGCGCCTCCTGCCAATCCAACCTCAAACAGCTCGGCCTTGCCGAGACCCAGTACACCCAGGACGCCGACGAACTCTACAGCGGCGCCTTCCGCGAGTTCTCGTCCACGGACGGCCGCCGGGTCCACTACCCGGAAATGCTCTACCCATTCGTCAAGAGCACCGGCGTCTTCCAGTGCCCCGACATCACCCTGCGCTATACCAACAACGATGCCGGTGACTGTCAGGTCAACCCGATCGGCTGCGGCGCGACCGGCGGTGCCCGCTACGGCCCCGGCATCACGACCTACGCCTACAACGCGATCATCAACAACCGCGATGACGGCAACAACTCCATCGGTGTCGGCCATATCAACTATGACCGCGCCCAGGATGCACTGTCCCTCTTCAGCTCGCCCTCCGAGACACTCATGCTGACGGAAGGTAACAACCGAACCTTCAACAACACCAACCCTCCCGGCATCGCGGGCGAGGACAATGTCTGGACGACCACCTCGACCGACATCGTTGGCAAGTTCTACACCGGCAGCAATGCCTCAACATGGAACGGCAACCTTGCGCAGCCCTACACGCCCGGCAAGATCCACAATGGTGGGGACGGCAGCAATGCCCTGTTCTATGATGGTCACGTCAAGTACCTGAAGAGCACCCGCTACACGGACGGCTCCCCCTACTACTGGTATGTCAACAAGGACCTCTGCCGGTAGACCCCGCAGCCCGCTTCGACATCGCGCCGCCCTCTCCCACACCGGGAGAGGG
>JANLUQ010000308.1:0-6321 GCA_031363565.1 Armatimonadota bacterium
CGGCGTGATGTGCGAGTTCAGCGAGGCACAGGCGCGGGCCTTTCAACTGCTGCATATCCTGCTGCATGAACTCGGCCACCACCACGACCGGATGACGACGAAGTCCAAGGTCCGGGCCAGCCGGGGCGAGCCATATGCCGAGGCATATGCCCTGCGCCATGAGGCGGTGATTTGGGGAAGATACCAGGAGGCGTTCGACTTTCTATGAGCCGGGCATTGAAGTACCTGCCTGGGAGGCTCCGCCAACCGTTCAGGGACGCAAGAAAGAAACGCAAGAAAGAAACGCAGGAAAAGGCAGGGCTATTGTTCTCCCCTCCCCTGGACGGTCAGCGGCGGAGCCGCTTCAGAGACGGGTACTTCGGTGCCCGACGTATGCTGACGCTGAGAGAAGCGTCTTAGAACCGATGACAGACTGTGGCAACGACCTTAAAGACTGACACAACCACCGCCCTGATGTGGTTTCGGCGCGACCTGCGCCTGCGAGACAACACGGCACTATACCGCGCATTGCGCGAGAATGCGCGCGTCATCGGCGTGTTCGTGCTGGACGATGCCATCCTCAGAGCCAGGGACATCGGCGCGGCGCGCGTCGCCTTCCTGTTCCGGTCGCTCGACGTGCTGGCCGAGGAGTTCCGCAGTCGCGGCGGCCAGCTCGTCCTGCGGCGGGGCGGGCCGCCCACGCAGGAGCTGCTGGCCTTGGCTGGGGAGGTGGGCGCATCCGCGCTCTACTTCAATCGGGGCTACACTCCTTATAGCACGGCGCGCGATCAGGAGGTCACGGCGGCTTGGGAAGGTAGCGGGCGAGACGTACGCGCCTTCGACGATGCCCTCATGGCAGCGCCGCAGGGCATCGTGGACCCGCGCGACGGCAGCCCGTTCAAGACCTTCACGCCCTTCAAGCGGGTCTGGGAAACGCACCTGCGGGTCGGCAAGCCTCTCGCTCTCGACACAGTAGCGACGGGCCTGCGTTTGGACGCGCCGCTGCCTTCGGCCACACTGCCCCAGGTAGAGGACTATGGGCTGCACCTGACGCAAGACATCCCCCAAGCGGGCGAACACGCGGCGCAGGCGTCTTTGGCGGAGTTCAGTCGTCGGAGTTTAGCCGACTACGCCGACAACCGGGACAATACTTCTGACGGAAGCAGCACGTCGGCATTGTCGGTGCATCTGAAACACGGCACGCTCTCTGTCCGGGACTGCTGGCGCGCTGCCGACGACATCGGCGGCGCGGGCGGGCACAAGTGGCAGGATGAGCTGGGCTGGCGGGACTTCTTCAATGCCCTCCTGTGGCACCACCCGACCATGCTGAAGAAGGCCATCCAGCCCGCGCTGGCGGCGATGCGCTTCGACCAGAACGAGGAATACTTGGAGCGCTGGAAGAGCGGGACGACCGGCTACCCCTATGTGGATGCGGGCATGCGGCAGATGCTGGCGACGGGCTGGATGCACAACCGAACCCGGCAGGTGGTGGCCTCGTTTCTGTGCAAGGACCTGCTGCTCGACTGGCGGCTCGGGGCCGAGTATTATATGCAGAGCCTGGTGGACGGCGACTGGGCCTCGAACTACGGCGGCTGGCAGTGGGTGGCCGGGACCGCCCCCGACCCGAACGGCAACTTCCGGGTCTTTAGCCCCATCGCCCAGCAGCGGCGCTACGACCCGGACATGGCCTACTGCCGCCGCTGGATACCGGAACTAGACACCTCCAAGTACCCGCGCCCAATCGTCAACCACGCCCAGGCGAGCGAAGAGTTTATCCGCCGCTTCCAAAAGGCGTATGGCCCGCCGCCGAGCCGCCGCCCGGACCGGCAGGACCAGGATCGCCGGCCACGGCGGTGAGCCAGGGCTGTGGAAAGCTCCGGCAGGGTGGCACCCTTCGGGTGGAAACTCTTTCCGATCCAGGAATATTCGTCCGGAGGACGCTTCTCTGCCGGGGGCTTTCCGCAGCCCCGGCACACGAACAGACAAGGAGACACCCATGGCCGAGACGCCCGAGCCTAAGCCGCTCGACCCCAAATTGCTGAACCTGTTCTACCACCCCAAGGATCGCCTGCGGCTGACCGTCGGGGACGAGAGATCCTACCACACCGTCAAGCCCGCCTGGGCCGCGCCGCTGTCCCGGCCCGGCCAGTACCTTGCCTTGCTCGACGGCAAGGGGAACGAGATCGTCACCCTGCCCGACCCGAATATCCTGCCGCCCGCCTCGCTGGAGGCGGCCCAGGAGGAGTTGCGGCGGCGGTATCTGACGGCGACCGTCCGGGCCATCGCCCACGCCAAGCAGGAGTTCGGGGCGACCTATTGGAGCGTCCAGACCGACCGGGGCGACCGGGAATTCGTGACCCAAAACCTCCAGGAGAGCGCCGTCTGGCTCTCCCCCACCCACCTGCTGCTGCTGGATGTGGACGGCAACCGCTTCGAGATCACGGACACCGCAGCGCTGGACCCGGTCTCGCAGCGCTATGTGAGAACAATCCTATGAGCTACACAGGCAAGCCGGGCCGCGTCATCATCCTGAATGGGCCGTCGAGTTCCGGCAAGACCACGTTCTGCAAGGCGCTCCAAGCCCTGCTCCTGGAAACGCGGGGCGAGTCCTGGTGGCATGTCCAGATGGACGCCTTCGCGGCCATGCTGCCCGCTCTCCCCCCGCCGGACTGGGCGAAGACCGATCCTGCCGACGTGGGCCGATTCCTGTCCGGCTGGTACGGGTGCATTCGCGCCCTGGCCCTGGCGGGCAACAACATCATCGCCGAGGCAGGCTTTTTGGAAATGGCCTGGCTGCTCGAACAGATCGAGGCCCTTGACGGCATCGAGGCTTTGTACGTCGGCGTCTTCTGCCCTTTAGAGGAAGTGGAGCGGCGCGAAATCAAACGGGGCGACCGCGCGATCGGCTATTCACGCGGCCAGTACGACCGCGTCCACCTCCACGGCCCCTATGACGTGGAAGTGGACACGTCCATTCTGGGGCCGGACGAAGTCGCGCAGGTTATCAAAGCGGCTCTGGACGCGCCGCCGGCCCCATCGGCGTTCAGGCGGATCTGGGGGGACAGGGAACCGGCACTGAAGCCCTCCGGGTCTGCCAGTGCAGGACCGGCCTATCCTTGAGTGAAAACCACTGCGCGGTTAAAGGCAAGTCATCGTAGGGGCGCCGCTTGCCGCGCCCTCCTTCCCAATCCGCGCCCGCCTTCCTAATCCGCGCCCTCCCTTCCCAATCAATATCACTAGGCTTGCCACCCCACCCGCCTATCGGGTACACTGTGGGCGCTTTTGACGAACCTCCTCATGCCAGCGAGTTCAGCGCCGAACAGAGTAAACGCCGAACAGAGTAAACGCCGAACGGATCACAGAAACGAGACCAGACAATGAGCCACCGCATCTACAACTTCAGCGCCGGGCCGGCCATCCTGCCCGAACCCGTCCTGGAAGAAGCCGCCGCAGGCGTCCACGAGATTAACGGGTCGGGGATGTCTGTCCTCGAAGTCTCGCACCGGGGCAAAGAGTACGAGGCCATCCACGCCGACGCCGAAACCCGCCTGCTGCGCGTGCTGGGCCTGGACCCCAACGACTATGCCGCCCTGTTCATGTCGGGCGGCGCGAGCCAGCAGTTCGCCCAGGTGCCGCAGAACTTCCTCAAACCCGGCCTGACCGCAGACTACGTCGTCTCCGGCGACTGGGGCGCGAAGGCGCTGAAAGAAGCCAAGTTCTACGGTGACGCCCGCGAGGCGGCTACCTCCAAGGGCGAGGGCTACGCGGAGATCCCCCATACCTTCACCCAGACGCCCGGCGCGCGCTACGTCCACATCACCACCAACAACACCATCGAGGGGACCGAGTATTTCGACCTGCCTGACACCGGCGACACGCCGCTCGTCGCCGACATGTCCTCGGACTACCTCGCCTTGGAGCGCGACTACACCAAGTTCGCCCTGATGTACGGCGGCGCGCAGAAGAACATCGGCCCCGCCGGCGTCACCCTCGTCGTCGCCCGCAAGTCGTTCCTGGCCGAAGCGAACCCCGACCTGCCCAAAATCTACTCCTACGGCACGTTCCTGGAAAGCCACTCGCTCTACAACACGCCGCCCTGCTTCCCCATCTACGTCGTCGGCCTGGTCCTGAAGTGGATCGAGTCCGAGGGCGGGCTGGCCGCCATCGAGGCCCACAACCGCCACAAGGCCGCCCTCCTCTATGACACCCTGGACGCACTGACGCCGTTCTACCAGCCCACAGTGACCAGCAAGGGCGACCGGTCGCTGATGAACGTCACCTGGCGTCTGCACGACGAGGCGTTGGAGGCCGACCTGCTGGCCGAGTTCAAGAAGGCCGGGATGCAGAACCTGAAGGGCCACCGCAGCGTCGGCGGCTTCCGCGCCTCCATTTACAACGCCTTCCCCGAGGCCGGCGTCAAGGCGCTGACGGAACTGCTGAAGGGCTTCGCCGACAAGAAGGGGTGACGATGATGACGGTCAAGCTGACGCCCGACACCGAAATGCGCCTCCGCGCGTATGCCGAAAAGCTGGCCCTTGACCCGGAGCAGCTTTCCAATGCCCTGCTGACCCGCGACCTGGAAGAAGCCGAAGCCGAGCTTCAAGCCACACTGACAGGCTTGGACGAAAGCGCGGAGGACTACGACGCCGGGCGGTGGATCACTGCCGAGGAGATGAGCCGACAGTTGAAAGCGCACGTCGCCGAAATCCGCGCCGCTCAAGGGGCAAAGACGTGACCCATGAAGAGGCGGACGCAGAAGGAAATCCTCTCCCAATCTATGCGGTCCGCCTGACAGCCGCCGTGGTGGAGCAAACCACGACAGCGTTCTTCTGGATCAATGACAAGTCAGGGATTGATGCGGCTGATGCCTGGCAAAGCGGCTTGGATGCCGTGTGGGCTTCGCTGGCGACGCTGCCCTATCGCTGCCAAGTGGCGGAAGAAAACCGGATTTTTCAGAGGAAGCACCCCGGCCCGCCGCTGCGCGTGTTTTTATACCGGCACGGACGCAATGCCTGGCAGATTTTGTTGACAATACACGAGGCCGAAGGCGGCGACCAACCGTATGTCAAGCTGCATCAGCTTCGCAGTTCCGCCCAAAAGCCGCTGACAAAGTGGCCGGAGGACAGCCCGACGATCTGATATGAGGAACACTCACCATGAGGCAAGCGTTAAGGCGCTGACGGAACTGCTGAAGGGCTTCGCCGACAAGAAGGGGTGACGATGATGACGGTCAAGCTGACGCCCGACACCGAAATGCGCCTCCGCGCGTATGCCGAAAAGCTGGCCCTTGACCCGGAGCAGCTTTCCAACGCCCTGCTGACCCGCGATCTAGAAGAAGCCGAAGCCGAGCTTCAAGCCACAATGGCAGGCTTGGACGAAAGCGCGGAGGACATCGCCGCCGGACGCTGGATCACCTCCGAGGAGCTTGACCGGCGCCTGGAAGCGAGAGCCGCCGCCGCACGGTCAAAGCGGAACGGGTTACATGCGGCAGACGCGAAAGCTCTGGCGACTGCCGCAGGCGAAACGGCTCCGGCGTGACGACAAGCCAGGATTACCCGGAGCGGGTTTACGCGGTTCGTGCTTCGGAGAAGTTCGCGGCTCAATGGGAAGCGGCTTATGACCGGCTGGAACGGGCCGATTACGATGCGGCGGAGGACTGGCGGACGGGCCTGCAAAGGGCAAAGTCATCTTTGGCAACTTTGCCCTCTCGCTGCGGTGTCGCCGCCGAAAACAGGCTCTATCAAAAGAAGCACCCGGGTGTGCCGCTCCCTGTCTTTTTGTACCGCCATGGGCGGAACACATGGCGGCTCCTGCTGACCGTGCATGAAGTAATGGCCGAGGACACTGCTCATGTCATGTTTCAACAGCTTCTCCACGCCGCCCAAAAGCCGCTGACGATGTGGCCGGATGACGGTCCGACGATTTGACATGCTGACAGAGCTGTTGAAGAGCTTCGTGGAGCGAAAGGGATAGCCCTCTGTCGCAGACGCGAGCGTGTTTTTGGTGAACACCTCATGCTTAATGCTTCGTGGCATCCTGTTGGCGATGGGGCAACCCTCAGCCAGACAGGGTCGGAGGGCGGCGTTATCATCCGTGACGAGGAACACCCGCAGGGGGCGCGTATCACGTTAGAGAGGGGAGGCGGCATCGCCCCCTTCTCGATCACCTGCAGTGCCGTCACAAGCCCGGGTTGAACGGTGTCATGAGCGGGGCGTCTTACTAAGCGCCTGCGGACCGCAACGCCTGCGTAAGATGCTGCGGCGATGCCATGCGTTGCGGCGTCCATGCGCGCACGCACGCCGGTCGTTCCTTCGATGCAAGGTACGTAGCTGGGCACGGTCA
>JANLUQ010000325.1:0-4010 GCA_031363565.1 Armatimonadota bacterium
GACGCGCCCTTTCCACTGGTTGCCGCGCCGCGATAGACCCTGATAGGCCGATGACAGCGCGATCCCAATCACCATCGCCCAGGCCAGCGGGTTCAGCAGTGCATACCCGCCCGCGTCCCGCCCGAATCGCGCCGTGATCCCCAGACGGACGGCCGCCATGCCGATGGTGGAGGCCAGCGGCAGCCATGTCCAGCCCGCCCCCTGCGCCCAGCCCCAGGCAGCCCATAGCGGTGGCAGGACGAACACGTTCAGCAGAACGAAGATGACCCAAAGCAGCAGCAGCAGATTCTTGGAGAAGGCTGGGAATAGGTTCTTGGAGAACCCTGCCCAGATCTCGTCCAGCCCGTGATACATCCGTACCGCATAGGTCCGCGACCCGTCCCCGTACCACAGCGACTTCCCCGACCGCTTAACATGCTGCGCGAATTTGACATCCTCGGCGAGCTGCCGCCGCACGGCCTGATGCCCGTCTACGGCGAAATAGGTCTCGCGCGTCAGGAACAGGAACGCCCCGTTTGCTGCCGCGAACCAGGGAAAAGGAGTTCGCCGGATGAGCGGGGTCGGCAGAAACGCGAAGATGACGAAATACTGGATCGGGATCAGCAGCCGCTCCCAGAAGCCCTCACAGTGCAGATCCGGCACCAGCGAGACCACGTCCGCGCGGCTCTCTCGCTGTGCTCCTAATGCCAGCAGCAGGGCGTCCGGCGCGAACACGCAGTCCGCATCCGTCATCAGCAGCCACTCACCCTTCGCCGCGTTCGCGAGCTGCCAGCACGCCCACGGTTTCCCGTACCAGTCCTCGGGCAGCTCCGACCCGATCAGCACCCGCAGCCGGTAGTCCTGGTCCCGCAATTTGCACAGAATGGCGTAAGTGTCGTCCGAAGACCGATCATCCAGCACCAATACCTCGAAGTTGGGATAGTTCAAGGCCAGCAGCGACCGGACGCAGGCTTCGATGTTCGCCTCCTCATCACGGGCCGGCACGAGGATGGAGATCAAAGGCAGTTCCGCCTCCCCCGTCCGGGCGACCAGGGCGCGCGGCTTGCGGAAGAACCAGAAGTTGACCAGCGCCGTCTCCACCAGAACCAGCGCCGTCAGCGCCACCATCGCCTGATACCAAAACATAAGCCCCATAGCGCAGATAGTATACCCTCTGAAAACGTTCTGCCGGACAAAGCAGGTCAAGTTAGCCAAGCTGGGCCTTTGTCCAGGCATTGAAATCCCCGTCTGAGGGGCTGTGCCGACCGTCCAAGGGACAGAGACAAGACCAGGGAACGGAGGAAGGAGGGGAGCGAGAGCCTCCTAATGCGGCACTTCCGTCGTACGGACAGCATCAAAGAAGGGCCGCAGGCATCATGCCTGCGGCCCCCATTCCGTCATCGGTGTCGTTAGGCCGCCTTGCCGGCGGCCTTGCGCTTGCGGGCGACGACCACTCCGCCCAAGCTGAGCGCAAGCAGGATACCCAGGCTGATGGAGGACGATGCCTCCGGGACCGGAGCGCCGACTGTGTGCCAGCCGATGTCCTGCATCATGGCAAGCTCCAGCGGGGACGGCGCCAGGTAGATGCCGCTGTTGAACGCCGGATACAGCAGGCTCGCGCCCGCCTGGTCGGGGGCGATGTGCGAGCCATCGCTGGACCCAGGCTCAAAGATGCTTGGGGCGTACATCGCCACGGGCTGTCCGCCGTTCGCCGCCTCGGCCTTCGCGCCGATGAAGAACAATTGACCATTGTCGCCGTTGTCGTCGCCGCTGACCATCACGGCGGCCCGCTGGGCCTGAGTATCGGCGGTAAAGGCTTGCTGGGTGGTTCCATCGTACAGGTCGGTGTCCCAGAGAGTCGGGGTGAGCGGGCCATTCCCACCGTTGCTGCCAAAGGCGTAGCTGCCGTCGGCGTTGTTGAAGGCGCCGAAACCCATGGAGTGTATTGACTCGTGGTAGAGAACACTCGCGAGGCTGATATTGTTGCCGTCAGACGGGACGCCCAGGGTGTAGTCCCACGGTACATTTGGGTTGCTGTTAAGCTCGATGGTAAAGTCGGCATAGCCAGGACCCGTATTGACCGTGCTGGCAGCGTCGTTCAGATACCGGTCCAGCGGGTTGATCACCAGCGCGCCGTTGTGAGTCTGGTAGAAGGTGTCGCTCGCGAAACTGCCGCCGAGGACGTAACCGCCGTCGGAAAACCCCAGGTCTGTCCATTGAATGCTTGCCGTCATGGCAAAGGTCGGGGTGCCGTTCGTCTGAAAATCTGAGGCCAAGAAGTTCAGAGCGTCCATAGCGTCCTGATTGGCCGCCAAGCTGGGCGCTGTGCCGGTGATACTGGCTGTGATCTTAACCTGAGCGGCAGCAGACCGTGGGAGCGCGGCGGTCAGGCCAAGCATGACCAGACTAGACAGTCCCAGCAGGGGCGCGGCTTTTCGTGGAGTGTGCATGACGTGTGTTCCTTCTAGTCGTTCAGCATTGCAGAAACAGCGGGATCGCCGGCGGCTGGGATACTGCGTGAAGCCGCCCCGCATTGTATCATATAAATAGGCTGGGCGCAATGTCTGTGTGAAAACCAATACATCTGCCGTAGTTGATGCTGACCGGGTATACTTATTTCCATGCGTCTAGTCCTAGATCCTGCCGAGGAGGCCGCGCACGGAGAGTGGCTGCACCAGACACCGGGCGCCTATGAGTGGTGGTACTTCGATGCGCTCTCCGACGACGGGCGCCATGCCCTCTCCTGCATTTGGTTCCTCGGTAACCCCTTCTCGCCCTACTACCGCCGGTCCGCCTTGGGTCTGCCTGCCGACCCCTTCCACCACAATGCCCTCTTCTTCGCGCTCTACCAGGAGGGGCGGCTCCATGCGTATCACTTCACACGCTTTCCCCCCGGACAGGTCGAGGCAAAGGAGGCGCTGCCGCTTGATCTGCGGTTCGGCGAAAACCGGCTGGCGGCGGGGCAGGGGAAGTGGCATCTTACGCTCTCGGACGAGAACGCCAACTGCCGCCACCTGGAGGCTGCCCTGACATTCACCGCGCCACTGCCTGTTCTTAGTCCGCCCGAAGCGGTCCTGCCGGAAGCGAGCCATTTCTGGCTGCCTGCCGCGCCCTTCTGCCGCGTGGCAGGGCAAGTCATCCTGCGTGAGGCGCACAATCCAGGATCAGAAGTGATCACGTTTTCGGGGACCGGCTACCATGACCATAACTGGGGGCGGCTGCCGTTCGCCTCGGAGATCCGCGACTGGTACTGGGCACGGGCCGCCCTGAGCGGCGAACAGGCCGTGATTTTGTATCATGTGCGCCCGCGCGGTGGGGGAACAGCCGTGAGCCACTTTCTGCTGTTCGAGCGGGGGCGAATGGTGCGACACGATGCGGCCCCTCAGGTCCACCTATCCCGGCCCGCCATCAATGCCTTCGGGACAGTGTATGCGACCCGGATGGAGGTGATCAGCGGCGAATGCTCGGTGCGCTTCGAGTTTGGGGCGAGGCTGGACAGCGCGCCCTTCTACGTCCGCGTCTTGTGCCGCGCGACATTGAACGGGCAGGGGGAAGCCGAGATTGGGGAGGGGATCGGCGAGTACCTGCGCCCACGCATGATGTCCTGGCCGCTCGTCGCGTCCGCGATGAAGGCCCGAATCGTAGAGAGATGAAAGATGTCAACCCCGTCTACCGGATCATCACGGTACGAACGGCGCAGGCAAGCCTCGGCGCATTGGCCGCGCACTGGCTGCTGCGCTGGCCACTGACCGGCCCGCACGCGCTTGGCTTGTTCCTGACGCCCGCGCTCTGCCTCTACTTCGCATTCGTCTTCGTCGCCCGCTGGTCCTGGGGGCTTCCCATCCTGACGCGGTTCGCGACGAGGGAGAAAAGGGTCTCGCTGACCTTCGATGACGGCCCTTCGTCCGAGGCAACGCCTGCCATCTTGGATATTCTCGCTGCCTTCGGCGTCCACGCGACGTTTTTCGTGCTCGGGGAAGCGGTGGAAAAGTCACCGAGTCTCCTGCGGCGGATCATCGCCGAAGGCCACA
>JANLUQ010000332.1:0-2090 GCA_031363565.1 Armatimonadota bacterium
CGGCTTGCCGACCTGCGACTTCTCGAACGCGAGGTAGGCGATCTTCAGGCCGCCCAGGTCCGCGATGTCCTCGCCCAAGGTCAGGGGGCCATTGACATGCAGGTCATCCACGGCGACGAAGCGGCTGAACTGACGGGCGACGATGTCGGCGCGCGACTGGAAGTTCCTCTTGTCGGCGGCTGTCCACCAGTCCTTCAGGTTGCCGTCGGCGTCGAACTGCCGCCCCTGATCATCGAAGCCGTGCGTCATCTCGTGCCCGATGACCGCGCCGATGGACCCGTAGTTGGAGGCATCGTCGGCCAAGGCATCGAAGAAGGGCGGCTGGAGGATGCCGGCGGGAAAGACGATCTCGTTGACATCGGGCCGGTAGTAGGCATTGACGGTCGGGGCGGTCATGCCCCACTCGGTCCGGTCCACGGGATGCCCCAGCTTCTGGAGGTTACGCGCGACCTCGAATCGGCGCGCGGCCAGGGCGTTCGTGACGTAGTCCGGACTGTCCACGGCCAAGGCGGTGTAGTCGCGCGGATGGTCCGGGTAGCCGATCTTGATGGTCATCTTGCCGAGTTTGTGCAGAGCTTGTTTCCGCGTATCGTCGCCGATCCAGTCCAGCGACGCCAGCCGGTCATGCAGGGCGGACTTCAAGTTCAGGACGAGGGCCAGGGCGCGCGCCTTGGACTGCGGCGAGAAGGACCGGGCGACATACAGGGTGCCCAGCCCCTCGCCGACCGAGCCGTCGGTCTGGGCGAGGACGCGCTTCCAGCGCGGGAGCTGGGCCGGGGAGCCGCTGAGGGTCTTGCCGAAGAAGGCGAAGTGCTCGGCGACAAAGGCGTCGCTCAGGTCATCCGCTGTGCTGTCGATCAGGTGCCAGCGGAGATACGTCTTCCAGTTGGCGAGGGGCACGGAGGTCAGCATTCCGCCCACTGCGGTGAAGAACTGCGGCTGGCCGACGAGCAGCGGGCCGGAGTCGGTATCGCCCACGGCGGCGAGGTAGGGCTGCCAGGACAGGCCGGGGGCCAGCGCATCGAGCTGGGTCCGTGTCAGCTTGTGATAGGTGGCATTCGGGTCGCGCCGTTCCAGGCGGGTCATGGAGGCTCCTGCCAGCCGAGTTTCGATGCCCAGGACAGTCTGCGCCTCGGCGGCGGCGCGGCCCTGGGCATCGCCGAGCAGGACGAACATCCGGGCAACATGGGCGGCATAGGCGTCGCGCAGGGCGGCGGATTTGGCGTCTGTCTTGGTGTAGTAGTCCCGGTCGGGTAGGCCCAGCCCGCCCTGGCTGAACTGGGCGATGGTGTGCATGCTGTCCTTGCTGTCCGCCCCGACGCCGAAGCCCCAGACGGCGCGGATTCCGTTCTGGTGCAGGTGGGCGATCTCGGCCAGCAGGCCAGGCGTGTCGGCGACCTGGTCAATGCGGGCGAACTCGGGGGCCAGCGGCTGGACGCCTTCGCGCTCGATGCGGGCGGTGTCCATGCCGCTGCGGTAGAAGTCGGCGACTTTGCGCTCGACGCTGCCGACGGGCGCGGGCGGGCCGGTGACCGCCCGGTCCAGGATCGAGTGCAGGACGGCGCTGTTGCGCTCTGCCATCTCGCTCATTTCGCCCCAGGTGGAGCGGTCGGCGGGGACGGGGTTTGCGGCGAGCCATTTGCCGTTCGCATACTGGTAGAAGTCGCGGCAGGGCAGGACGGAGGTGTCCAGGGTGGACAGGTCTACGCCGTGCGTCATGGGCGCGGCGGGCGCGGGCGGCGTCTGGGCCGGGAGGCGCGCGGCAGTCAGGCCGAGGCCGACGAGGAGTGGCAGGAGACGGGTGGGCAGGAGACGGAGGGCGGCACAGGTAGGCATAGGCGAATCTTGCTTCTTTCTTGCAGGAATTGTTACGGGAGGTGGCCCGCCGGCACTCGCGCCGCCGCCCGCACTCGCGGAAGCCGGACGCGGGCATGGGCGCGGAGGGCGCGAAGGTTCGTGCTGAAGGCGCTGAGCATGATGTTGTGCAGGTTCAGGTGGGTGAAGCCATAGCCCAGCATCAGATGCGTCGTCTCGGCCCCGTACCCCTTGCCCCGTCTGTCCCACTGGCCGGTCATGATCCCGAACTCCGC
>JANLUQ010000333.1:0-6234 GCA_031363565.1 Armatimonadota bacterium
GGTTCACGGCGGCTGGTACGCGACCGTCACGCGCACGGGAGCGGCTATTCCGGGCCGTGCCAAGAGCGACGGCTGGACGGAAGCCTACCATCAAGGCCGCGCCCTGCTGAACGTCTCCGCCGACCTGCACAAGATGGCGGGTCCTACCCCCGCGACAAGTCGCGCCCCCTCCCCCGGAGGGAAGGGTGGGTGAAAGGGGCCAGGGCACCTCTTCTTGGGGGCCTGCCGTGATTGGAAGGCTTTTGGACAAGACCGATCAACCTCTATTCACCCACCCTTCCCTCCGAGGGAGGGGGCGCGACTTGTCGCGGGGGTAGGATCTTGCCTATGTCACCGCCCTGTGACTCAAGCTGTGACACTAGCCCCCGCGCTCGATCTCCTGCCGGACTCTGCCGATTAACGACAATATCTGCGGATCTTCCTCAATCTCCTTCTGGAGGCGCACTGAGGCGTGAACGATGGCCGTGTGACTTTTCAGGCCGAATGTCGCCGCCAGAGTAGACAGTGGCACGCCGCCCATTTCTTTAGTCAGGTACATCGCCACCTGGCGCGCGAACCCAGCGTCGCCATGCAGCCGCGTCGCCCGGTTGCTGCGTCCGCCGCCGGCTAGGATCTGGTCCCGCGAGACGCCCATCTGAGCGGCGACAGCATCAATGACCCGGTCCACGGTTGGCCCACCTGCACTCATCAGCGGGCGTGGCAGGAGAAGAAAATCACCATTGGCGGGCGGCGCGTGGTCTTCGGGGTGTGCTGAAGCAGGTTCGCGCGGCGGCATCTGCTTGACATAGTAGCTGCTCAAAACGTCGCTTGCAAGCTGCTTGGTGACGGGGCTGCGGGCCAATGAGGCATAGGCCATCAGCTTGATCAAAGCGCCTTCCAGCGAGCGGATATTACTCTGGATCAGGTTTGCCATGAAGGTGATCACGTCGTCGGGGATCGCCAGGTTTTCCAAGATCGCTTTCCGCTGAAGGATCGCTTCCCGCATCTCAAGCTCGGGCGGCGCGATGTCGGCGACCAGGCCACACTCGAAGCGTGACTGAAGCCGCTCGTCCATCGCCTTTAGCTCGCGCGGCGAGCGGTCGCTGGTCAGGACGATCTGCTTGTTCATCTGGTGCAGGACATTGAAGGTGTGAAAGAACTCTTCTTTCGTCTGCTCCTTGGAGGCAAGCATCTGGACATCGTCCACTAGCCACACGTCCACGCTGCGGTAGGCCCGCCGGAAGTCCTCCGTCCGTTTGTCCCGGATGGCGGCGACATAGTGGTTGGTGAAAGTCTCGCCATTGACATAGGCCACGCGCGCCTGCGGCAAGGTGAGCCGGATCTGGTGCCCGATGGCGTGCATGAGGTGCGTTTTTCCCAGGCCGGGACTGCCGTAAAGGAACAGGGGATTGTACATCTTGCCGGGGGCATCCGCGACATGGGCCGCGCCCGAGTGGGCAAGCCGATTGGACTTGCCGACGACGAAATTATCGAAGGTATAACGCGGGTTGAGCGGGGAGGCGATCAGTTCGGCCGTGAGCGGGTTGCGCCCGCCGCGCCCGATCCCGCCCCCATTGCCGCCGTTAGTGCCGTCCGGTGTTAGGGCCGGTGCGGACTGCCCGGCGAGGACGGGCAATAAGGACTCGGACATGGGCCGAATCAGGGGCGAGGCGGCCTGCTGTAAGGGAAGCGGAGTCTCGCCGAGCAGCGGCTGCACGTCCGGGGTCGAAATCACGAATCGGACCTGGACCGTGGGGATGTCGAGGTACTGCGCCAGGTGCAGCGCCAATGTCTGCGCGTACTTGGTCTCGACGAAGGTCCGGGCGAACGAGGACGGGGCGCCGAGGACGACGATGGGCGGGCCTGGGAGGGGGCTTTAGGAAAGCGGCTTGAGTGGGCGGAGCCAGTTGCCGATGGTCTGCTTGTTGACCGACCCGGCCAGGGCACGCAGAGTCCGCTCCCAAGCCCTTCTGAGGGCGGTCAGGCTTTCCTCCTCGCCCAGTTCCAGCTGCTGGCCCCGAAGAGATTGGTCTCTGAAAGACTGATCTTCGGCGGACTGGTCGGGGGCGTCATTGCTGGGTGTCGGGTGGCTGCTCACGGGTTTCCTGGCGGTGTGCGGCCGCTTATTACCCAGGAAGGGCGGGCCGTAACAAGAGAGAGGACAAGAGAAGGAGGCGGCCATTTCGATTCCGAAATCGCCGCCCCAACATCGTCCATTATACCGCAATTCGCGCCCCTCGGCAAGCCGGATTTTCCGCCTCTCCGCTCAACAAGCGCGCGCTTGACGCTGCTGCGAAGATGGCCTATAATAAAGGCTATGGACATTCTCCCACGCGAAGACAGCCCTCTCATTGCGCTGCACGAGGCCACGGCGGGCGGTGTGGCGCTCGGCTCCCGCCTGACCATTCCCCTTGGCTATGCCGGAGTCGTCATCAAGGACGGCAAGCCGCTGGATACGCTACCGGCCGGCGACCATCTGCTCGAACCGGGGCTTCTGCCGGGGCTGACCCAGAAGGTCAAGCCGCGCTTTGGGATGGGGCAGAACCCTGGAGGGGACGCGCTCCTACCCGCCGCCGTCTTCCTGGTGCCGGTCGGGATGCCCGCCGCGCTGCCCTGGCGGAAGCAGGTCATCCTTTCCAAGAATCTTGCCTACGGCCTGACTTACACGACCTTGGAGGGGCGCTGCACGGTCCAGGTCGCGGACCCCGCCCGTTTCTGCACCGCCGTTTTCTCGGCAGGCGGCAAGGCGCTGTCAACCGGAGAGGCATCCCCTGCTCAGGTGGCGACGGCGTTCCTGCGCGGCGGGATGGAGGCGCGGGTCGGGGAGGCGGTTCAGGCAATGAACCTGCCGCCCGATCAGGCGCTTGCAGCGCGCGAGGCGATTCGGTCGGTGGCGGGCCAAACGGTGGCGCAGTGGATGGCGAATGTGGGGGTGCAGTGTACAGCCTTCGACCTCGACGCCGTGGCCGAGCCGGACCGGACACCCTGCGCCGGCTGCGGCTCGCGCGTCGCGCCGACCGGCTACGGCATCTTCCACCGTACCATCAGCCTGATTTACCTCCGGTTCACGGCCAAGAAGGAGGGCAACTTCTGCGTCCCGTGCGCCTGGAAGATCAGCGCGGGCTACAACAGCGTGATGCTGGTCGCGGGTTGGTGGGGGATCATCGGATTGATCATGACGCCGGTCTATTTTGTGCAGAACTTGTACCATCTCACACGCATCGTCTCGGGGCCGAAGGCCGCCCCGAGACAGGAGCAGGCGGTGGTAATGGAGGAAGGCATCTGGCCGCCCCCGCCGGTGGCATCCTAGTGCAAGTCCCGCATCGCTTCACGTCGCTTAAAGCCTCATGTTCCAGATCATGGCTCTTTTGAAGTCTCCGCTGCCGTATTCCTCGTCACGCGCAACTTGCGCCTCTGTTGCGCTGAAATTTGCGCTCCGGTGGAACCAGCCACTCCTCTTCGTGGTGCTGCCTCCTACTGCCCAGCAGTGGTCTGCTGGGCAGTGGAGGGACGAGAACTTGATCCTCTTTTCTCTTTCCTGCTCCGGGTTCCCCTTCAGGCTCCGACCACCGCGCGCGCGGCGGCCAGGACGGCGTCGTAATCAGGCTCACTGGCGATCTCGGGGACGGTCTCAGCGTAGCGGACGACTCTATCCTTGTCGGCAAGGTAAATGGAGCGCGACAGCAGGCCGAGTTCCTTGATCTGCGCCCCAAAGGCCACCCCAACCGTCCGGTCCTTGTGGTCGGAGAGCATCTGGATATTGTTCACGCCTTCCGCTTTCGCCCACCGGGCCTGGGCAAAGGGCGTGTCGGCACTCATCGTTACGACCTTGATCTTATCGGTGGGCAGGCTCGCGATCTGCCGGTCGAACTTGCTGGTTTCAAGGGCGCAGACGTTGGTATCTATCGAGGGGATCAGGATCATCAAAACAGCCTTGGTGCCGTTCTCGCTCAAATCGTCCCAGCCGACGGTCTCGAGCTCGTCCGCCGTTTGGACGTGGAATTCGGGGACGCGGTCGCCGACTTTTAGTTCTTGGCCTACCAAAGTCATTGGGTTGCCCTGCATTGTGATCGCGCCGGGGCGCTCGTTCTGCGCGGTCATTGTCATGGGAATATCTCCTTCAAGGTGTGTGATCTTTGGCGAAGTATACCCCTTCTGCTAAAGGACAACGCGCCCCTGGCGTCGTATAGGAGCGCTATCATGGTTAAATTCGTTTTCTTCGACATCGGCGATGTGCTGTTCGACGAGAACGCCCAGCACCAGTGGCTCTTCCACGACCTGCTGTTGACCCTGCGGAGGCACGGCAAGGACGTGCTGTGGGACGACTTCAATGCCACCCGCAAGCGGCTGACGGCGGCGGGGCCGAACCCGGAAGCGGCCATCAAAGGGGCCTTGGCCTTCTACTGCGCTAACGAGTCCGAGACGGAGGTCTTGTGGCATGAGGCGCGGGACCTGTACCAGCAGATGCGGAAGCCGCGCCCCTATGGACAGCTCTTGGACGGCATCACGCCCGCTCTGGAGGACCTGCGCCGGGACTTCAAGCTGGGCATCATTGCCAACCAGCACCCGCCGGTCAAAGAGGCCGTCGAGAACTACGGCATCGCGGGCCTGTTCGACGTCATCATCATCAGCGAGACCGTCCACCTGTTCAAGCCCGATCCCGCCATTTTCCAGGCGGGATTGGACCAGGCCGGCATCACCGGCCCCGAAGCCGTATTCGTGGGCGACCGGCCCGACAACGACATCGGCCCGGCCAAAGCCGCCGGCCTGAAGACGGTGCGATTCAAACGCGGAATCCAGTATACTCTTTATAACCCCGCCGACCCCGCCCTGACCGCCGACGAAACCGTCTCGGACGTGTCCGAACTAGCGGCGGCAGTGCGGCGGGTGGCGCAGGGTGGGGATGGACAGACATGAGGACTGACATCCGCTATGTTCAACCCGGTTTACTGCGGGCGTCGCCGATGAGGCCAGAAGGGGCGGACCCGACGAAGCTGCAAGACCAGTTCAACGAGTTCGGGTTTTCGACCGAGGATATGCCGCCCATCGAGGTCCCTCTCGGCATGGGTCGAGAGATGATGATTAACTGATGTTACGCAGTCCCGCCCTGAAGGGCAGGTCTGGGGGGCCTGCGGCCAACCGGTCTGCGACCGGAAGATTAAGACAAGGACTCTATCCCGCCCGCAGGGCGGTCGGCGTCTCGCCCCCCAGACGGGTCGTTTACGGCCCGGTCACAGCCCCTGCGTAACATCAGTGATTAACAACGGCATGACGCGGGCGATCCGTTGCTGCATGATTAACTCGGAGCAGGCCATCCCGATTGAGGTAATCGAAATAAGGTCGGAGTGGGATCTCGGTCGTCTGCCTACGATTGCCGAAACCATGACACCTGACTTCTAGATAGGCATTTGACAAGAATTGGTGGGACCAATGGACACAACGCAACAACTTTTGGAAACACTGGCACAACTCCATGAAGCTCACCCGTCCTGGCGATTTGGTCAGCTCGTCGCCAACATTTCGCTCCTTGCGAAAGGCCCAGTCAACTCGGCGGTCTGCGATGTCGAAGATGAAGAGTTTCTAAAAGCGGCACGAGACCATCTCACCCAACTTCAGGCGAGGCGTCTGGAACAGGTCGCGGCGTAGGAATGTAGGCAGGTCGTCAACCCGATCCAAGTCAGGAGCGGCACTGGAGCGGCAGCATTGCCCGCACCGATGGCCTCTGCTGAATCAATGCTTGACCCTTAATGGACTCCAGCGTGGCCAATCCGCCGGACACGCCACAACGCATCTTATAGGAACTAAAATGAGCGCATGGCGGCGGGAAGCACTGAAATATCTGCCTCAGCAGAAAGAGTTGATTGAGAAAGCAGATACAATCTCTTTTTTGTTGTCGGAGTTGTGGTGGGAGTTTAAAGATGCTTACCAGCATGCGTCAAAAGACGAAAAAATCGTCGCGGGTGTCTATGATTTTGCTGCTTGGTGTTGGCACGGTTCAGATTTTAGGGGTAATAATATTCGTCTGATCACGGAAGTTTTCGGTCAATTTTACGAACGACTGCCCCAAGATCCTGAGATGCGCCATGATATGTCTCAGTGGTTATGTCTAGAAGAATTTGAAGTGTTGCAGGTCGGCCCTTTTACCTATTTTCTGTATCCAGATGAGCATTTGGAAATGGTTAAAGAATTTCGGAATGCAAAAGTGCAAGGATTGTTTCCCTCTCCGAAGCGTTGCGAGAGGCTAAAACATCTAGC
>JANLUQ010000342.1:0-1923 GCA_031363565.1 Armatimonadota bacterium
CGCGGCAAGGAGAAGAGGGCGCGGCAAGGAGAAGAGGGCGCGGCAAGCGACGCCCCTACAGTCTGACGCCCCCAGGATTGGGGGCGGGGGGCGATTTTCCTCTCCCGCGCCTTGACAGCCTCCGCCTGTCTCAGTATACTGAGATAACTCTTTCGACAAGGAACTCATCATGCGCGTGTTAGGGCGATTGGTAGGGCGGGGACTGGCCTGCGGGCTGGGAGCGCTGGCGGCGGGGATGGCCTGGGGGCAGACGCCGCCCGCCCCCCCGGTTTCCACGCTCATTCAGGACGGGATGGTCATAGACGGCACGGGAGCGAAGGGCCGGGTGGAAGACGTGCGGGTGATTGGCGAGCGTATCCAGGCCGTCGGGCATCTCCAACCGCTGCCGGGCGAACGGGTCGTGGACGCGCAGGGGCTGGTCGTCGCGCCCGGCTTCATTGACGCCCACTCACACGCGGACGGCGGGCTGCTGGAGGACCCGAACGCCGAGACGATGATCCGGCAGGGCATCACGACGTCCGTGGTCGGCCAAGATGGCGGCTCGCATTTTCCGTTGAAGGACTATTTCGCCCAGCTTGAAAGCAGGCACGTCGCCTTGAACATCGCCAGTTTCGTTGGGCATGGGACCATGCGGCAGCAGGTCATGGGCAAGGATTACAAGCGAGCCTCGACGCCCGATGAGACGGCGAAGATGCAAACGCTGGTGGCCCAGGAGATGGACTCCGGCGGCCTGGGGCTGTCCTCGGGCCTGGAGTATGACCCCGGCTTCTATTCGATGACGGGCGAACTGGAGGCGCTGTCGGAGGTGGCGGGGCGGCACGGCGGACTTTATATCAGCCACGTCCGCGATGAGGGCGACAAGGTCTTCGACTCGTTCCGCGAGCTGATCGCCATCGGCAAAGACGGTCATATGCCCGCCCAGATCTCTCATATCAAGCTGGACACCAGCCCCGTGTGGGGGAAGGCTGGAGATGCGCTCGGGCTGATGGACGACGCGGCCAAACATGGGCAGGACGTGAGCGCGGACGTGTACCCCTACACCTTCTGGCAGTCCACGATCACCGTCATCATCCCGACGCGCGACTGGGCCGACCGGGCGGCCTGGACGAAGGGGCTGGCGGAGGTCGGCGGGGCCTCACACATCCTGCTGACCAGTGACTCGGCGGACCCGGAGTGGCAGGGGAAGACCATCGCGCAGATCGCCGACATGACCCACCAGGACGCCGTTTCTGTCGTCCAGGCCATCGTCGCGCACACGCACGGGCCGCAGGCAAAGCCCGGCGCAGGCGAGAGCGTTGTGGTGACCGCGATGACCGAGGACGATGTCCGGCGCTTCGTCGCCTCCCCGCGCGTCATGTTCTGCACTGACGGTAATCTGCACCCGTCCCACCCACGCGGGGCCGGCTCGTTCCCGCGCATCCTGGGCCGCTATGTGCGCCAGATGCACGCCCTGACATTAGAGTCGGCTATCCACAAGATGACCGACCTGCCCGCAAAGCGCTTCGGGTTTGCCCATCGGGGACAGGTCGCGCCCGGTTTCCAGGCCGACCTGGTGCTCTTCGACCCCAAGACGGTGCTGGACAAGGCGACCACGGCGGACCCCGCCGCCGCCCCAGTCGGCCTGCCGGACGTCTTCGTGAACGGTGCTGAGGTCTTGGATAACGGCGCATTCACTGGCGCGCATCCCGGTGAGGTACTGCGGCGTCCGGCGATGGGCACTCAAGCGAGGGCGGCGGGTTAGGCGGAGGGGGCGCGGTGGGATAGAAGTGGGCGCGGCGGGATAGAAGTGGGCGCGGCAAGCGGCGCCCCTACAAGGTAGGCAGACAAAACGTAGGGGCACCGCTTGCCGCGCCCTCTTTCTTTACAAGGTCCACTCCATGCCGCAGGCGAAGGAACACGAAGACAAGGCGCGGCCAGAAGGCG
>JANLUQ010000358.1:0-1794 GCA_031363565.1 Armatimonadota bacterium
CAGCCCAGCCACAGGCTCCCCCCACGCCACCGGGAGCAGTCCCGCCTCCGGGTGCAGTCCCGCCCCCGGGAGCAGTCCCGCCACCGGGTGCAGTCCCGCCACCGGGTGCAGTCCCGCCACCGGGTGCCGCCCCGCCACCGGGTACAGTCCCGCCGCCGGGTACAGTCCCGCCGCCGGGTGCCGCCCCGCCGCCGGGCGCAGTCCCGCCGCCGGGCGCAGTCCCGCCGCCGGGTGCCACCCCGCCATCGGGTGCCGCCCCGCCGCCGGGCGCAGTCCCGCCGCCGGGTGCAGTCCCGCCGTGAACGGCAGGTCTGGGGGGCCTGCGGCCAACCGGCCTGCGACCGGAAGATTAAGACGGGGATTCTCTCCCGCTCGGAGGGGCGGACGGCGTCTCGCCCCTTAGTTGCCAGAATTAGTTGCCAGAGGCAGATGGGAGGCGACGGACATGCGGCAGAGCGGATCATCAAAGAAGGCTGAGGCTGATGAAGCGGCATCTCCTGCCCCGCTGCCCCTACGGAAGCGGTGGGCCAAGCTCAAGGCCGACTCGCGGACGACGTTCGCGGGGCTGCCGCGCGCCTTCGGGCTGGTCTGGAGGGCGAATCGGGGGTTTACGGTGAGCTTGGCCCTGTTCGCCGTCATCGGGGGCGTCCTGCCCGTGGCGACGGCGTGGGTCAGCAAGCTGCTGATTGATGCCGTGGTGGCTGCCGCCGGCCAGGGCGGGGGGCCGGGCTGGGTGCGCTGGGTGCTGATCCTGGTGGCGGCGCAGTTCGGGCTGTATCTGGCGGGTTCCCTGCTCCAGACATTGCAGACGGTCACGCAGCAGGCCCTTCAGGAACTGACTGGCGACCACGTCCAGCTCACGATCATGGAGCACGCCAACCGGCTGGACCTGGCCTTCTTCGAGGAACCGAAGTTCTATGACACACTTCAAGAAGCCCAGCGGGAGGCATCCCAGCGGCCCCTGGGAATGGTGCAGCAGGTCTTCAATATCGTCCGCTCCTTGATCACGTTCCTCGCGATGGTCGCCCTGATGGCACGGCTCGGGTGGATCGTCGCCGCCGTGGCCCTGATCGCGCCCGTCCCCAGCTTCATCGCCTCCACCCGCTACGGCTGGCGCGGCTACCGGATGGCGCGGCGGCAGTCGTCCGATCGGCGTCTGATGATGTACTTCGCGGACCTCTTAACTAAGGACACTTACCACAAGGAGATCAAACTGTTCGGCCTGGGCGAGCACTTCACCGACCGCTGGAAGGTGATCGCCGACCGCTTCTATCGGGAGCACATGGCCCTGCTGACGCGGCGCTCGGCCATGGGCTTCGTGTGGGGCAGCCTGACGACCCTGGTGACCAGCGGGACGTTCCTCTATGTCGCCCTCCAGGCCATCGCGCGGCGGCTGACATTGGGCGACCTGACGCTCTACACGCAGGCCGTCAGCGGCGTCCAGTCCAGCTTCCAGGGGATTCTGGGCGGCGTCTCCTCGCTGTACGAGGGTGGGCTGTACCTGAACAACCTATTCGAGTTTTTAGATTACGAGCCGAAGATCCGCGACCGGCCTGAGGCCGTCCCGCTCCTATTTCCCCTGCGCGAAGGCATCGAGTTCCGGCACGTCAGCTTCACCTACCCCGGCAAGGACGCGCCGGCCCTGTGCGATGTCAGCTTCCGGGTGGCCTTGGACGAGACTGTAGCCCTGGTAGGCCAGAACGGGGCGGGTAAGACCACCATCGTCAAGCTCCTTACGCGGCTGTACGACCCAAGCGAGGGCCAGATCCTCATCAACGGCCGGGACATCCGCGA
>JANLUQ010000402.1:0-24694 GCA_031363565.1 Armatimonadota bacterium
CAGCCCAATGCCGCCATAGCGGATGATGCAGAACTTCAGGAGCCAGGCGATGAAGACGGGCAGCCAGAAGTATTCCATGGCGTAGGAGAGGGCCAAAGCATACCCGGCGGGGTGGAAAGGCCACCAGACGAAGCTGGTCCGCATCAGGGATAGGGCGACGGTCAGGACGAAGCCGCCGAGAATAAACCACAGGCCTGTGGAGGCAGGGCGTACCGGAGCGTTTATCCAGCCGGCCAGGCGGTCGTAGCTCTCGCTGCCCACCCAGGTCTTGAAGCCGGGCGCCTTGCCCTCCCCACCGTAGGCATACAGGATATGGACATGCGCCCACTCGGTGGACAGCAGGCTGAGGACCGAGGCGACGGCAAGGATGGTCACGATGCTGCTGAAGCCGACGGTGGGCTTGCCCTCCATCATCTTGAAGGCTTCGAGCTGGTTCGGCATGGGGTGGTTGCGGTAGCCCCGGTTGAACCAGTAAAGCACGGATAGCAGGGTCAAGTCCTGTGTCCCGATGGCGCGGGTCCCAAAGACGGTCACCAGCACCTGGATGGGGTTGACCCAGACGATCTCGTGCGGCGAGCCAAGTTCCGCCCGGACGCGCGTGATGACGCGCGTGATGACGAAGCCGAGCAGGAACACGATGCCGAAGAAGGCCACGGCGATCCACGCGCTCATACCGATGAGGGCGGAGAAGAGGGCCAGCAGCCCCCCACCGACAATCAGCCCGAGGAAGGCGGCCCGGTAGCGCCGGGCCTCGACCGGATCCTCCGAGCGTGCCCCCTGCCAGGCGGTGCGGCCGACCGACCGCCAGTAGGTCCGCCCGGCATACAGCAGCATCAGGCCCAGCCCGACCCAGGCCCCAGTCGCCTGCTGGCCGAAGTAGGGGAAGCCCTGATTGCCCAGCCCACTGTCCCAGCCGTAGACATCGCCGGTGACGCGGAACAACCGGGCGGCGACGTAGAAGAACCAGCAGGAGAAGGACAGGTCCAGGGGCATGAAGTAGCCCAGGCCGACGGCAAACGGATAAAACGAGGTCTGCGTGGAGCCGATAGCGTTCCACGGCTTGTTGGTGATGTACTGCTGGAGGTTGTTCAGCTTGACATTGAGCTGCGGGATCGTTGGGATCAGCTCGTGCAGGCCGTTCAGGAACGAGACGCCGAAGGCCAGGCCGAAGCCCACCCACATGACTGGGTTCTTGAAGAACGCCTTCCCAGCATCGTCCGCCGTCATCGCCAGCGGGAGCTGGACAATGGGAAAGGCCAGCTTCTCGTTCTCGATCCAGGCCCGGCGGATCAGGATGACCAGGCAGAGGTACATCCCGACCAGGGTGAGGAAGAACAGGCCCCAGGCGGCCAGCGGGACGTACCAGGCCAGAAGATAGTGCTGGCCCTGGGGGCTGTAGATGCTGAGGTTGCCCCGGTTCATGGCCTTCAGGGCGTCGTGATCCGTGATGATCAGCCAGGAAGGCAGGAACCGAAAGAACAGGGCCTGATACTTGTTCTCGGCGGTCGCGTGCCAGTAGGGGAAGGTGATCGAGCCGAACAGGTTTTGCAGGGTGTCGTGGCCGGCGAAGGTGCAGGAGGTGACCAGCATCACATAGAGCAGCAGCAGCTCCTCCTGGCGCAGCGCCTTGATGCGTGGGACGGCTTTCCGCCAGGCGAAGTTCAGCAGGACCACGACGAACAGCAGGAAGATGGGCGTGATGAACAGGGGGAGCGAGGTGCCGTCCAGTGTAAACCAGCGGACCTCAATCAAGATCGTCCAGAAGACGTTGATCGGGATCAGGAACAGGCCCAGCAGCAGGACGCGCCAGAGCGAAAGCGGCTTGTCCTTGATCGCCTGGCCTAGTCCGGCCTCCCCCCGTTCTTTATCGGTTGTCTCTCGTATCGCCATTTGACTTCGCTCCCTGGATGCTTGCGTGGCGGACGGGGCACGGCCGCCGCATTCCGCCGCTGCCAAGCCAGTTCACCATGGGAGGGCAAAGTTCCTGCCCGCAGAGGGAGGACGACATTCGTGAAAAGCTGTATCAAGGGAGTTTGCGGAGGGTCTTCATCTTGGGGTGTAGGTGCCGTCCCACCTTTTTCAGAGGAACGAACCCGAACCTCCTAGGCAGCCCCAGCCCCCACCGGCAGCGTGAGCGTGGCGAGACCCGGCCCGACTCTTTCCGAAGAAACGTTTCATACTTGGGTTCTCCCGTGCTAAATGCCCGCCTGTGTTTGAGAACAGGCGGGCGATTTTGTGAACGGGCGATGCATCCGTCACATCTTCATTTTGCTGCCGTCCATGTACCCAGCGGGCGTTTTGGCCTGCTTGACCAGCATATGTCCCATACCGTCTTTGTAGCCCATCTTTTTCGCCATCGCAGGCGAGTAGAAGGCTTTGCAGTCCTTGCAGACATAGACGGTATGCGCCGCCATTTTTTTGTCGTGTGCCACCTTGCTGGCGGGAGCCGCCAGAGCGACCGGCGCGGCAGATAAGGCCGCCAGGGCGACGGCGGCGAGCACGCCAGCCAGTCGGGGAGAGAGTGAAGTTTTCATGTTGATTTTCCTTTGGAGCCGGGCGAGGGATCAGGGCATGATTGCCCTGTATCTACAGGGAAGCAGCATTTCCGCCACTACCCTGCAAACGATTGATGGCCCTCTCAGGGGCGTAATTCTTAGACCGCAATCTGGGAGTGACCGGACAGCATATCGGCGCAGCCCGGTTTGGCGGCGTATGTTTCCGGTTTGGCAGCGTATGTTTCCGGCCTCGTTTTTCTCCGATTTGGCTGAGTGATTTTTACAAGCGTTGTGAGTGGTTGTGGATCAGGCCCTCTCGCGCCGGCGGATGAACCGGCACGACAGCAGGCGGCTCAAGCTTTTTCGTAGCTGTCACCTCGAACAGTCCGGCAAGCCAGCACGTCGGGCAGCCACGGAAGGCAACCAGCGCACTGCCTCCAAGCAGCAGCGCCACAACGGGAAGGCTGCCCGCGAGCGAAAAGGCCGCGATGAGAAAGACCACGCCTATGACTCCACGCACCAGATGGATCAAGAGCGGTTTCGTCGGACACATACTGTTTCTCCCTTATGTTCACGTTAAAAGATGTTCCCGGATGAGCAGCCGCCCCCGGTGAATGCGGGTCTTCACCGTCTCTGGCGGCAAGCCGAGGCGAACGGCGATCTCCTTGACCGTCAACTCCTCAAAATCGCGCAGCACGATGATTTCCCGGTAAATGTCGGGCAGTGATTGAATAGCCAGTGCAATATCGAGGCGCAGTTCAATATCCGTGCAGGTCGTCAGGTATCTGTCTTCGATAGCCGCATCCAGCGGAACGTGCTGATGGAACATCTTTCGCGCCAGAAGCTGGCACTCGTGCTGGATCACTTGAAACAGCCACCCGCTGAACGCCCCCACTGAGCGCAGCGCCGGAAGGCGGCGATAGAGGATGATCAGCGACTCTTGCACCGCTTCTTCCGCGTCCGAAGTCGTCACGCAGTACCGGGAGGCGTAGCGGCGCAGGTTAGGCCGGCATTGGGCGATCACTCGTTCCAGCGCAACCATGTCGCCTCTTTGGGCCGCTATCAGCAAATGATCGTCAACAGCTATGGACATATCAACCTGTGTTTATGAACCGCGATTTGCGCCTTCTAGTAGTTAAGAGGCACCAACTCCTCAAAATGGGTTCAGACAAATAATATAATTTTTAGGTGGTGGCTCAAACTAGTCTGAGCCTCTTAGATTGATGCCCTACTTCGTAGCCCTACTTCGTGTGCCGAGTGCTGAAGTCACGCGCGGCCTGAATCAATGCTTCGTTGGGATCTTCGTCGGCCGCGAACGAGTTCAGGAAGCGGTCGCGGTCTTCATTGCCCAGAACGATACGCCGGTGGCGATCCAGAGCTGGCTGCGTTTCGGCGGCCAGATTCGCGCATTAGAGTCGCGCAGGCGAAGTCGGTCGTGGACACTCCCAAAGCGTCGGCGGCCTGCTCAATGAGACAAGCACGGCGGGCGATGTTCCTGCCCGGAGCCTCATTTTTGGGTATAATCTGATCATCTGCACCATCTGCCGCTCCCCCTCCAGGAAGGAACATCATCCGTGATCGAACACGAGCTTTTTACCCGTCACCCCTTGAACCCAATTATCAGCCCGAGCGACATGCCCTACTCTTGCGACTGCGTCTGCAACCCCGCCGCCCACATTGTTGGCGATGATGTCCTGCTGCTGCTGCGCGTCATTGACCAGGAGGGCAGCTCGCATATCACCGTCGCCCGCTCGAAGGACGGCGTCACCAATTGGCGCATTGAGCACCACCCCCTGATCGCTCCGAACGATGTGGCCGCGCGCTGGCCGCTCATGCACAAGACCGATTTCGACACCAGCTTCGAGGCATATGGATCGGAAGACCCACGCATCGTCTACTTGGAGGACCGGCAGGAGTACGTCATCGCTTACACCGGCTATTCCAGCCTGGGCGCGGGCATCTGCCTCGCTACGACCACGGACTTCAAGCATGTCAACCGTTTCGGGCTGGTGCTGGCCCCCAACAACAAGGATGCGTCCGTGTTCCCGCGCCGGATCGGCGGCAAGTACTGGATGCTGCACCGACCCGCATTGGGCGATATGGAGCACATCTGGCTGGTCGAGAGCGAGGACCTGATCCACTGGGGCCGCCCCTGGATGATCATCAACGAGCGCGGCGGGCCGTGGTGGGACGGCGAGAAGGTGGGGGGCGGCCCGCCCCCCATCGAGACGCCGGACGGCTGGCTGCTCATCTATCACGGCGTCAAGGGAACGTCCCACGGCCCGATCTACCGCGTCGGCCTGGCACTGCTGGACCTGGAGGACCCGCGCAAGGTGATCCGCCGCCTTCCCCGCTGGGTGTTCGGCCCTAAGGAGTCGTATGAGGCCACGGGCTTCATCCCTGGCGTCGTCTTCCCAACAGGCACCATCGTCAAGGGCGACGATCTGCACCTCTATTACGGCGCGGCGGACACGCGCGTCGGGCTGGCGACGACCAAAATCCAGACATTGCTGGACGCGCTGAAGGAGGAAGGGAAGTAGCCCGATTGGAAGCACGCGCAATGACTCAACCCCAGCCACTCCAGGGGCGTGGCGCGCTGATTACCGGCGTGGGACGGCGCAGCGGCATCGGGTTCGCCACGGCCCTGCGCCTGGTGCAGATGAGGGCGGACGTGTGTATTCATTCCTGGCTCCCGGGCGACACGGTGCGTACCCCGCAGAGCGAGTCCATGGAAGAACTGCTCGATGAACTGCGCCTCTATGGGACGCGGGTCGCCCACGTCTCCGCCGACCTCGGTGACCCCGACGCGCCCGCGTCCCTCATCGCCGATGCCGCAAAGGCCGTCGGCCCGCTAGACATCCTGGTCGCCGCGCATACGCACTGCCAGCCCGCCGCCCTGGAAGCGCTGACGGCGGAGTTGATAGACCGGCATCTGGCGGTGAACGTGCGCGGGACACTGCTGCTGCTCCAGGCGTGGGCCACACGGCATGACGACGCCCGGCCGGGCGGCCGCGTCGTCCTGTTCACGTCCGGCCAGCACCTCCACCCCATGCCGAGCGAACTCGCCTACATCGCCTCTCAGGGCGCGCTGCACCAGCTCACGGCGAGCCTCGCCGCGCACCTCGCGCCGCGACGCATCACGCTCAACACGATTGATCCGGGGCCGACCGACACCGGCTGGCCGACTCCGGAAGTCTATCAGGCCGTCCTGAGCAGCTCACCACAGGGCCGCTGGGGCGAGCCCGACGACGCCGCGCGCCTGATCGCCTGGCTCGCCACCGACGACTCCCAGTGGGTTTCGGGACAGGTGATCAACTCACGGGGCGGGCCTTGAGAGGCAGCGTCGAAGGTGCCGGTTTCCGCATGAAGGATCCTTCGTTCCTGGTGGCGTAAGGGCAAGACAAAGGAGATCACCGCCATGTCGCTCTTGCGAACCTGCCGCCCCATCCTCAGCCTCTCGCTAGGCCTGCTTTGGCACGCCACGGCCCTCGCCCAGACTACCGCTAGGCCTCCGATGGCACCCGCCTAATTTGGTCCACTTCCGCTGACAGGCTCTCTAGCGCCAAGCCCCGCCGCCTTGCCCAACGGAGGCCGGCGCATCTTCGCGCTCCAAAGCAACAACTCTATGTGCGTGGAGGCTGCGGAGGAGGGCTTTGCCGCAACCGCGAAGCTCGTCCGGACGCTCGGCTTATTCAGGCCGGGCGGCCCCCAGACGAGGGCGACTCTGCGACGCGCGGCGAGTTCCAACTGACGCCCCAGATCAACACGGACGGTACGCCATCACGCGACCAGGTGCAGCGCGATGAGGTGGGAGTGCAGCCCGAAACCCATCAGGGCCAGGAAGGCGGCCAGGCCGAGGTAAGCCGCGCCGAAGCGCCAGCGGTCGGAGGCCGTCGCCTGGTAATAGGGGCTGTCTTCGGGCTTGGCCTTCCAGCCGGAAATGATGCGCGGCAGGCTCATCAGGGCCAGAATGCCGATGATCGGGTTCAGCGGGATCAGGAACAGCAGCAGGACCGCGCCGACAGCCAGCAGCTTGGGCGAGAAGAGCGGCGTGATCCAGCCGCCATCGAGCGGCGGGGTCGGGGCGAGGTTGAACAGGTTCATGAAGAAGTTCATCTGCGCCAGGACCAGCCAGAACGGCGAGTGGGACGGCGTGAGCGCATAGAGCGCGAGGCAGCCGATTCCTGCGAGTGTGCCGAAGACCGGCCCCATGATGCCGATAAAGGCGTCCTCGACGATGTTCTTCCCGTAGCGCTTGGTCGTGACAAAGGCGCCCATGAGCGGGATGAAGACCATGATCCCCGTCGGGATGCCGCGCATTCGGGCGGCGAGGGCATGGCCACACTCGTGAATGAAGATCAGGAGGACGATGCCGACGCCGAAGGGCCACCCATAGAACCTGGCCCAGACCCACATGGAGAGCAGCATGGAGCCGCCGCCCAGCAGGAACTTACCGAAGGTCAGCAGCTTCAAGGCGACCAGCAGGAATTTGAGTTTCGCCAGCAGGGCAAGGACCGGGACACCGATCTTAGCGAGCAAGAGCAGGGCGGAGGCGATGCCGCCCAGGATGCCGCCCTTGGCCTTCCAGCGCTCCAGCAGGGAGGGCGGGTGGGCGAAGACATAGGGGGGCGGGACGGCGTAGTATGGGTTCGCCGGCGCCGCGGTCGGTCCGGGCAGCGGCGCGGGTTCAGGCTGCTGCCCATCCGCCGTGCGGCCCGCCAGCAGGCGACGCTGCATGTCTTGTTCAGTTTCGGTCGTGTTGGTGTCGTTTATCGCTGTGGACTTTCTCACTAGGGACGTTATACACTTAGTATACGGCGGTGGAAGACAAACCATTCCAGCAGCAGCAGGCCCAGCGCGATGGCGGAGAGGGTGGGCCACAGGTCGTCTTTGGCCCGGCGCGTGCGGGGCGAAGGCGTGACGGCGGAGGAGACGCCGGGGTGGTTCAAGGCGGGCGGGTTCTGCATGGTCAGCGCACTTTCGTCGCGGCTGTCCAGGTTGACGGCGAAGGGATAGTCCTGGCCGCCCGAGGCTTTGGCGTGGTAGACGCCCGCCTGCCGGGTGTCATCCACCAGCACCATGCCGCCGGCGACGGGGGCGGCAAGGGCCGTCTTGCTGCCGTCGGGGCGCTGGATCGTGACGCTTGCCGCACCGGGGGGGAGCGTGAGCGAGGCGACGCCGCCGGTCGGGGTCTCCTCCTGGCTCGCGCCCAGACCGCCCGCCGCGGTCAGCCAGCGCACGGCGTTGGTCAGGAAGATCGGGAATGAGACCCGCACCGGCCAGTCCGAATCGCTCAGGTCGAAGGCGACCGAGATGGCGCGCAGGCCGTTATGCTCACCGACGGCGATGATCGGCCCCGAATCGGCCTCGGCCAAGGCTTGTCCCCAGGGCTGCGTCTGGGTCCGCAGGGCTTTTCGGAGGTGGAGACCTTCCAGATCGGCGAAGCGCATGACGGGATGGGTGCGGCTTTCATCAATAAAGGTCGGGTTCTCCGCGGTCTCGGTCCCCACCAGAGGCATCTGGCTGTTCAGGGCGTTGAAGACCAAATAGTTTCCAGGCGGCAGGGGCGTAACCGGCAGGGTGCCGTCGAAGACCACCATGCTGTACCCTGCCCCGCTCTTGCCCAGGGTCGTAAACTCCTCGGGCTGGCACTCTTCCAAAGTGACATCGGGGTCGAGGTTCAGGCCGCTCTCGAGGAACGGGTTGCCCGACGTGACCAGCAGGACCTTTCGGGGCCGGGGCGGGGCCAGGACGAGCGAGGCCTGGTTGTCGGTCGCCAGGTCATCCCGCACGTCGTCAAGCCGGGCCGTGACCACGCCGCCGCCTTGGAGCAGGGGACTGTCGAAGGTCTCGGTCTGCATCCCATTCGTCAGGCTGAGGGCGCGGGCATCCACCAGTTTGCCGTCTTTGAGCAGCGTCAAGGTCCCGCCTCCCTGGTGCGGACGCCCGCCGCCGTCCTGCACCTGGACGAAGACCTGGTAGGTCCCCGACTGCGGATTGCGCCGCCCATCCAGCCGCGTGATGGCAAGGTTGTCCGGGGTGGCCGTGCCCACGGCAGTCAGCTTGACGTCCGTGCCCCCCAGCGGCAGGACCGTCAGCTTGCGGTTGTCGTCAGGGGAGAACGCGCCGTCCGAGAAGACGCGCACCTGTGCCCCGCGCCGCGCCCCGACAAGGGACTGCGCCAGGGTCAGGGCGGCGGCCATATCTATGGGCGTATCCGTGCCGGTCGCGCCGTCAATCGCCGCCTTCAGCCGCCCCTTGTCCCCCGTAAAGCCCGAGAAGGCGGAGCCGGGCTTGCTGGAGGCCGTCAGCACGGTCGCCACATCGCCCACCCGCATCTCGCGGTCTATTAGCTGGTCGGCGGCGTCCTTGGCCGCTTGAAGCCGGGTCGGCCGGACATCGGTGGCATTCATCGAGGCCGATGTGTCCAGGATGATGGCGATCGTGTGCCCCATCACCGCCTCGCCGTAGACGAAGGGCCGGGCGAGTGCGAGGACAAGAAGGAAAGCCAGCAACAGTTGCAGAAACAGGAGCAGGCTGCGTCGCAGCTTTTGGAAGGGGGCGTTTGCCTGCGTCTCCTGGAGCATAGTGTTCCACAGGTACAGCGACGAGACGGGCACATCCTGCCGCTTCAAGCGCAGCATCCACAGCGCGACGATGCCGCCGAGCAGCGGGAGCGCCCAAAGCAGGTTGAGGGGGTTGAGCAGGTTCATATCTCTCAGAGCATCCAGCTGCATCCGAGTGGTTGAAAACCACTCGCTAGGACAGGCACCCTCCGGGTGTAGGAGTGTAGGAGGGGTTTCCTGTCGTCCGCAGGACGCCACCCCCAGCGAGCAGTTTTCAACCGCTCGGTTCGGATGGCCCGCGCACTACCACAATAATACCATGAACATCACCGTCTTACAGCATCCCCTCGCCCAGCACTATTTGACGCACCTGCGGGACAAGACCACCAAGCCTTCCCTATTCCGCCTGCTGACCAAGCGGCTTACCGTACTGCTGGCGATCGAGGCAACCCAAACCCTGCGCCTGCGGGCGCGTTACATCGAGACGCCGCTGGAACCCTTGGACAGCCCTGTCCTGGAAGAGTCGCTCGTCGCCGTCCCCGTGCTGCGGGCCGGCCTGGGGATGCTGGACCCCATCGTCGAGTTCTTCCCGGATGTCTCGGTCGGCTACATCGGCCTGGAGCGCGACCATGTCACGGCCGTGGCCTCGTCCTACTATGCCAAGCTGCCGCCGCACATGAATGGGCGAACGACTTTGATTCTGGACCCGATGCTTGCGACCGGCGGCTCGGCGGCCCAGGCCATCGCGACGGTGAAGGCGGCGGGCGCGGAGCAGGTGCTTATGCTCTGCCTCGTCGCCGCGCCCGAAGGCATCGCCTTTCTCAGCGCCGCTCACCCCGACGTACCCATCTTCACGGCAGGGCTGGACCGGGAATTGAACGGCCTGAAATACATCCTGCCGGGGCTGGGGGATTTCGGAGACCGGCTGTACGGGACGGAGGGGTGAACCCACCCCGCGACAAGTCGCGACCCTCCCGAAACGGGTGGGTGAGGAGGTAGGGACACCGCTTGCTACGCCCTCTTGCCCCCTTGCTGTGCCCTTCTGTCTGAAACTCTTCCCCTCTCCGCTTCGGGGAGGGTGGCGCGCAGCGCCGGGAGGGGTCACGGATAGATCCCCCGCGTCAGCGTCGCCTCCGCCACCCGCGCCACGCCCACGATGTAGGCCGCCGTTCGTAGGTCTACCTAGTGCTTTTCCCCTGCCGCCCACACCTCGGCGAAGGCGCGTTTCAGAATGCGGCCTAGCCTTTCGTTCACCTCATCCTCGCTCCAGAAGAACGATTGAATGTCCTGCACCCACTCGAAATAGGAGACCGTAACGCCGCCGGCGTTGGCGAGCACATCGGGAACCAGCAGAATACCCCGATCATGGAGGATGGCGTCACCCTCCGGTGTCGTCGGGCCGTTCGCGCCCTCCACCACCATCTTCGCCTGGACGCGGACGGCATTCGCGCTGGTGATCTGCCCCTGCAAGGCGGCGGGGACGAGGATGTCGCAAGGGGTTTCCAAGATCTCAGCGTTGGTAATCGGCTCCGATTCGGCCAGCCCAGCAACCGACCCGGTGCGGGCGACATGGGCGACGAGCGCAGGGACGTTCAATCCATGCGGGTTGGCAACACCGCCCCCGATATCGGAGACGGCGACGATGCGCGCCCCACGCCGCGCGAACAGGCGGGCCGCCGCCCCACCGACATTGCCGAAGCCCTGTACGGCGACACTCGCCCCGTTCAGCGCTTTGCCCTGCTTCTGGTAAGCTTCTTCGGTTACCAGGACGACGCCCAGGCCGGTGGCGTCCAAGCGGCCTTCGGAGCCGCCGATGGAGACGGGTTTGCCGGTGACGACGGCGGGGACGGTGTATCCGGTGTGCATCGAATAGGTGTCCATCAGCCAGGCCATGATCTGCCCATTCGTGCCCATGTCCGGGGCGGGGATGTCGCTATTCGGCCCGATGATGATGCTGATTTCGGTCGTGTAGCGCCGGGTCAGGTCTTCGAGTTCCGCCCGCGTCAGGGCCTTGGGGTCACAGACGACGCCGCCTTTGGCTCCGCCGAAGGGGATGTTGACGATGGCGCATTTCCAGGTCATCCACATCGCCAGGGCGCGCACCTCGTCAATGTCGGTCTCGGGGTGGAAGCGCAGGCCCCCCTTGGCCGGCCCCCGGCTGGTGTTGTGCTGGACGCGGTAGCCCGTAAACATGCGCGTCCCGCCGCTCTCCATGTTGACGGGGAAGTTGACGGTCAGCTCGCGCTTGGGCTTCTGCAAGATGCCGTGGATGCCGTCATCCAGCCCCAGAATACCCGCCACATGGGCGAGCTGGCTCAGGGCGATCTTGTACGGGTTCATTTCCTCGGCCGTCGTCGTCAGTGACGAGGGCGTCATCGGTTCAGGCATCGGTCGCTTTCCTTTGCGCGGGGTTTGCTAGAGGATACCCGGCGGGGGCGGGAAACACACCGATGTTGTGTCTGTTAAGTTTCTTACAAAAACGCTTGACAAGCCGCGCCGAGTGTGTTATGATGAGGGGTAAGTTGGCGTTGACAGCGAAAAGCACTACAGAAGGCGGGTACTCTGATGAACCTTTGCCCATTCGTCTCTCGTCTGCATCTTATATTATACTAAGATGCTCGCCCTGTCCGGCTTCGTCCTGGCGACGGTGCTATTCTCCTCCCCCACAGCCTATGCCGGCTCCTGGAGCTTCCACATCACCGACGCCAACGCCGGCAGTACCAATAGCACCATCTATACCGACACCGCCACGCCCGCCTACCCTGGCTACCCCGGACATCCCGGCCCGCCCGCCCAGACCAACCACACGACCGCCACCTGGACCCCACCCGCCGACAGCACCAACAAAGCCACTATTTCTAATGTCGGCATCAGCGCCAGCATCTCAGGCTCAGGTGCGACCTGCAACGCCTCCATGAGCATCACGGCGACGATCAAAGCCACCTGGGTGCCTGATCCCAGCCTGCCGACTGACCCGCCCCCGCCCTCCGTGAAGATCATCGAGATCGCCGGTGCCCACCGCACTGGGATCAATGGGGATGGGTCGCCTGCCAATGGAAGCGTCTCCAACGGCCTGGACCCGGCGAGTACCAGCGCCGCAAGTGTCTTGACACCTCAGACAGACGCCAGTGGCAAAGCGCTGGTGCCACCCGTGCATCTCACAATGGAGTCCGGTGCCTCATGGACGCTGACCCGCACGTTCAGCGTCAGCATCAACTGCACCAACGGGACCACTAACGGAACCAATGGCACTCTCTACGCCGCGGTCAACCTCGACAACTACACCGTCTCCATCCACGCGCAGCCGTACAACTTCCGCTCCAGCGGCTACACAAAGCCGGATAGTACTCACGCAAACAAAATCTCTCAGGACAACGCAAATGCCATACTTGCTCTGAGTTATGTTTGGGACTCCACAGATGGTATTAAAGCGGACTTAGGCTCCTGTCAGATAAAGGAGAACGTCACTTGGGACACTAATACCGTGGGTCAAGTTGTCACGAATCCCGATGGTAGCAAGGTTTATGTTCCTCCGTCCCCTCCTGTGGGTGTGGGTCCTGACAAAATTTCCCTTGCATACCCTGACCCGACAATCACACAACAGCCAGCCACAAACCCTGGTATCACAGACACTTTCAGCCCTGAAGCTTACTTCACAGGAGCACCGTACAGGAACATCTCCTGGTGGGGTGATCAGGTCTATGTCTTCAGTGACAGTGCCACCGACGAGAAGGTCACTCCTATACCTGGTCCGGCTGCGGGGTCTGCTCGCATCACCCGAACAGTAGCGCCCATCGCGAACACAACGACATTCGGGTACACAATCTCTACGAGGGGCTACTCTGCCGGACCGATGACTTTGCCGGGGCAGTGACGTTATCCCAGAGCGAACAAGGCACAACCATCATGAAACAAGCATCTACAGCCATTATCAGCGGTATGCTGATAGCTCTCGGCCTGATACCCGGCGGCAGCCAGCTCAGGGCGCAGTCGGAGGAGATCGCCACAGGCCCAATCAACCTGACCGTCGCCCTCACAGGCTCCTCCACCATTTCCATAGGGGAGCCGATTCTGCTGAAGTACGTCGTCAACAATACCGGCGGACAGAAAGCCAATGTGTTCACCGAGGACGTCAAGCAAAACCCACTCATCACCGAGCGCTTCACCGACGCGGCAGGCAAAATGCTTGTCCCGTCGGTCAACCCGATTCCCCCGCGCAGGATAGTCAATGGGTTCATCGTTTCGAGCGGCCTCAACCTCACAGACCTTGAAGGAAACACTTCAACTAGCTGGGAGGCCGTCGCAAATGCCTATGTCACCTTCCCCCGCCCCGGCCGCTACGTCCTGCGGGTGCATGTGGATAACCCCTATATTATTGGCGATGATGATCAGGGGCCACGTCAGATCCTAACGGGCGACTATGTGTTCCCACTGAATGTGGTCGCGGCCAGACCGGCTTATCTGCGCGCCACGGCGGAGCGGCTTCGGTTGCGCGTCCTGCCGACGCTGGATGTCAAGGCCAGGGCGATGCTGATCAAAGCGCTGTTTTCTATGCCCGAAGACGCGGCGAGCGCGTCCTGGCAGGCTCTGGTGGAAGACCCGAAGATGGACGGCTCTTCCCTGAGACAGATCGGGACGGCTTTGGCCCGCATCCACACGAGCCGGGCAGCGGACATCCTGGCGAAAATGGTCTGGGAGTCTACTCAGCCGCGTGACGTCCTCGATGAAGCTTCGCCATCTCAACATCTGTACGAGATGTACGACACAGGCGATGCGGCTCTGCGGAAGCACATCGAGGATCTGCACAAGGATCATGGAGTGGGGATGTCACATTACAGAACGATGTGATTTGCTTCCGTCCCCGCGAGGAGGCCGCTGCATCAACCAATGCAACGGCCTCTTCTTGTGTCCCGTTCGACAGGCAACGGCTTGACCGCCGGGCCGCGCTGTGTTATGATAGGCACATGAACAACCTGCGAAACAGAGTGATCCCCCTCGCCGCCCTCGCCCTGGGCCTGATGGCGGCTGTGCCCAGCCCCGCCGCGCCGGGCGATGGGCTTGGGCAAAAGCCATACCAGGGCTGGAGCAGTTGGAGCCTGGAGGCGACGAAGTATCCGGGCTACGGCGGCATGGACTGGCTGACGGCGGCGCATGTCAAGCAGCAGTCGGACGCCCTGCACAAGACCTTGCAGGCGCACGGGTACACCTATGTCAACATGGATTCGGGCTGGAGGGGCGGCTATGATGCGAACGGCCGGCCTGCGCCTGATCTGAAGAAGTTCCCATCGGGCATCACCGAGATGGCGCAGTATGTTCATAAGAACGGGCAGAAGCTGGGCATCTACTGGATACCGGGCGTCATGGAGGATGTGTACAAGGCCAATCCGGCGATTTTAGGGTCCAGCCAGCATATCCAGGACATCGTGGTCAAACCGCTCCGGCCCGCGACCGGCTGGGGGTTCGGCTATAAGATTGATTACACGAAGCCGGGCGCGCAGGCGTATGTCAACTCCATCGCCGATCAGTTCGCGGGCTGGGGGGTGGACTTCCTGAAACTGGACGGCGTCGTGACGCCCGGCTCGGACCACACCGACCCGAAGATAGACGCCCGGCCCGACGTGGCGGCGTGGTCGGCGGCCTTGAAGCAGACGGGGCGGCCGATCTGGCTGGAACTCTCCTGGAATCTGGACCGGACCTACAGCCCGGTCTGGCGTCAGTACGCCCAGGGCCGGCGCATCACGGCCGATGTCGAAACCTACGGGCCGACCCTGACCGGCTGGGGGTCCATCCCGCGCGCCTTCGACTCGGCAGCCGTCTGGGCGGGCGAGGCCGGGCCGGGCCGAGGCTGGAACGACCTGGACTCGCTGGACATCGGCAGCGGGGCGATGGATGGGCTGACGGCGGACGAGCGGCAGACGGTGATGACGCTGTGGGCGGTCTCGTGCAGCCCGCTCTACACGGGCGACGATCTGACCAAGCTGGACGCGGCGGGCCTGGCACTGCTGACGAACGACGAGGTCATCGCTGTGGACCAGGCGGGTCGTCCCGCCGCGCCGCTGGCCGGGAACCCAGACGTGTGGGTCAGCACGGGCGCGGACGGCAGCAAGACGGTCGCGCTGTTCAACCGGGACGACCAGGCCAGGGCGGTGACGGTGCAGCCGAGCGACCTGGGGGTGGCCGGCGCGGTTCATGCACGCGACCTGTGGGAGCACACCGACCTGGGCGTCTTCGCCGGCAGTGTCAGCATCCCCCTGCCGCCGCACGGCTCGCGCCTGTTCAGGCTGGTCGCCGATGTACAACCGGCGAGCGTGACGGCACTCGTGGACCCGTCGGTCCAGTATCAGACCTGGGAGGGCTGGGGCACGTCCCTGGCCTGGTGGGCCAAGGTGGTCGGCGGTTACCCGGAGCCGATCCGCTCCGAGTACATAGACAAGGCATTTGATCCCATCAAGGGGCTGGGGCTGAACATCGTCCGCTACAACATCGGCGGCGGCGAGAACCCGCTTCACCTGGCCCCCAACCCGCAGTTCCTGTCCTTCCGCACCGCCGTTCCCGGCTTCGAGCCTGCGCCGGGCAAATGGGACTGGACGGCGGACGCGAACCAGCGCTGGGTGCTTCAAGCGGCCATCAAGAAGGGCGTCAACCAGCTCGAAGCGTTCTCGAACTCGCCTCCCTGGTGGATGACCGTCAGCGGCAGCGTCACCGGCGGCCAGAACGGTGCGGATAACCTGCGGCCCGACCAGGACAGCGCCTTCGCCGACTATCTGACCGAGGTGGTCAAGCACTTCCATGACGCCTGGGGCATTAGCTTCCGAGACCTGGAGCCGATTAACGAGCCGAGCGGCGGGTGGCACTTCGGCGGCACCAATAATCAGGAGGGCTGCCATGTGGACCGGCCCCACCAAAACCTGATCATCAAGGCAACGGCGGCGGCACTGGCGCGCAAGGGCCTGAAAACGACGGCGACCGCCTCCGACGAGCCGAGCATCGGCGACGGCGACAAGACCTTCCCTTTTTATGACGCGGACACACTGCGCGGCCTGTCCAAGATCAATGTCCATTCCTATGGCGGAGGGGACCGGACGCAGCTTTCCAACTTCGCCGTCTCGCACGGCAAGGACTTGTGGCTGTCTGAGGACGGCGACGGGGACCCGTCGGGCCTGTCCATGGCCCGGAACATCACCGATGACTTGAATGGCCTGCACCCGTCCGCCTGGATCACCTGGCAGGTGGTGGACAGCGCGGGGGGCTGGGGCTTCCTGCGGAACCCGCAGCTCGACGAGACGACGACGGCCTACACAGTCAACAAGAAGTACTTTATAATGGCCCAGTACAGCCGGTTCCTGCGGCCCGGCTACCGGATCATCGCCCTTTCCGACCCAAGCTCGGTCGCGGCCTGGGACGCCAAGACGGGCACAGTCGTCATCGTGACACGGAACGGCGGGGACACGGACACGCACGTCGCCTACGATCTGTCCCGATTCACCCGGCTGGGCGCATCGGCATCGGTATACCGCACTTCGCCGACCGAAGACCTGGCAAAACTGCCGCCGACCATGCTGACGGGCAAGCGCTTCACAGCGATCATTCCCGCAAAGTCCGTCACGACGTATGTCTTCACCGGCGCGGCCTACACGGGTGCGTCGGGATTCAACTACCACAACTACTACGCGCTGGTCAACCGGGCGGGCGGCCTGGCCCTGGATGTGGCCGGGGCGGCGCAGACGAGCGCCACCATCACCATGTCAGCCCCAACGGGCGGTGTGAGTCAGCAGTGGGGCCTGCGCGGCGTGGGCGGGGGAGAGTACAAGGTCATCAACCGCAGCAGCGGCCTGGCCCTGGATGTAAACCAAGCCTCGGCCCTGCCCGGTGCTGCCCTGATTCAGTATTCAGACAATGGGGGCAGCAACCAGTTGTGGCGATTGACACCCGGTGCGGGCGGCGCGTACACGCTGGTCAACCGCGGCAGCGGCCTGGTTTTAGGGGTGGACGCGGCCGGAGCGGCCCCAACGCAGCAGGAGGGCAACGGAGGCGCAGGCCAGCAGTGGCGGCTCGTGAAGATGCCGTAGAATGCGTAGAAGGCGTGAAGGGCGGACAACTCCTTGCGGGCGAATAAATTCGCCCACAAGAAGTTGTTCAGGCGATACATCAAAGCGGGTCTCGCCGGATGTAGCCGCAACATGATCCAGCGCTTCGGTGTCAACGGTGGAGACTTCTCGGCCCTGCGCGTCACGCCATTCTCGGGCCACCTTGCAGCGGATGGCGCCAGACTGTGGGTAAGCGCTTGTCCCCAGATGTCGACAAGCTCACACTTAACCCACCCAGGCTGCGAGTCATTCATGTACCGGAGGATTCGGACGCTGAGTGCTGACACCGTTCACGGCATTCTTGACCGAAGCAGGCCCGCCCGGCGGCGGAAAGGGCGGCGCCAGGCTTCGGCAAGTTGGGGCAGACGCGACAGCGTTTCGGCAAGCGCGGCGTCGTCCTTGTCCACATACATGGCCCGGTTGACGCTCGCGACGGTCCAAAGGGGCAGCGGGCGCTCGACGAGGGTCAGCGCATCCCCCACCCCGACCTCGCCCGGTTTCAGGACGCGCAGATAGTAGCCCGTCCGACCGCTCCCCGAGACTTCCAAGGGGAGGCCGGGACGCTCCCAGCGGCGGCCCAGTTTCCAGCAGGGCATCCGGGGCTGGCTGACCTGCACGCGGGCCGTGCCGACGGTGTAGGTGTCGCCGATGCAGATTATGTCCTCGGTCATCCCCGCCAGCGTCCAATTCTCGCCGAACGCGCCGAAGGGGAACTCGGATTCGGACTTCTCCAGCGTCCCCCGCCAGCCTGGGTAATGCTCGGCGGCGTAGCAGCAGATTGCCTTATCCGGCCCACCGTGGTTCTTTAGATCGGCCTGCGCGTCGCCGTCCAGATTAGTCAGGTCCAGTTGCAGCCGTCCGAGGACGGGCGACTTCCAGATGCCGCTGACCCAAACGGCATCCTGACCGTCTGCGACTTCGGAGGTGTGCTCGGCAGGCCGGCCGACTTGGAGGGAGAGAAGCTTCATGGTTGTGGGAGGATCTGCCGAGGCAGCAGGTCGGTCACGGGGATCGGGCGGCCCGGCGCAAGCAGCGGGGCGGCGGCCTCGCCTTCCAGCAGGACGCGCCGGAGCTTGTACCCGTGACCATTCGGGAGCGCGCCGGGGTCGCGGTGGAATTCAAGCGGTCGGTCCACCAGATTGACGATCCGGTAGTCGGGGATGCCGGCCCGCGCGTAGTCTTCCACTTTCCGGCCCCTGTCTTTGGCAAGCGTCGAGTCGGAGACTTCCACGAGCAGAGAGACTTCCGATGGGATATGGTGGTGGTCCTCATAATCCAGGCGAGAGCCGGGGACGACCAGAACATCAGGCTCGGGCTCTGTGCCATCATCCAGGGTCATCGGCACCTGCGGACGGATTCCAAAGCCATCTCCGAAAGCGTCTTCCAGAGCGTCAGCGGCCCGACGGATTGCCGAGAAGTGCGGTGTTTTCTGCGGCGGAAGCGTCCATATCTCCCCGTCCAACAATTCGACGCGCTCATCCTCGAAGAAGCCCACTTCTCCCAGACGGTAATACTCCGCGCGCGTCCAGCGGCGCGGGCGCAGGACTTCCTCCTGCTCCAATGCTTGCTCCGCCGGCGGCTCTTCGGGAACCGCCGACGGGCGTTCGATCACTGTCATCGCATTTCTCACTACTTTAATGCCCCGATGCGAAGAATATAGCGGTGTACCAGCTCATTGGCCTTATCCTGGCTGGCGGCCTCGGCGTAGATGCGGAAGAACGGCTCGGAGGCGTCGGGCAGGACCAGCACCCACGAGCCATCATCGCGGTAGGTCTTGATGCCGTCAATCAGCTCGGTGTTCGTGCCCTCGCTCTCGGCCGTCAGGACGCGCATGATGCGGCCTTTGACCTCCCAGGGGCAGGCGACCGTCTCGGCCGCCATGTAGTAGGGCGGCAGCATCGCGCGCACCTCGCTCAAGGTGGTCTCCTGGACGGCCAGCAGCTCCAGCAGCTTGGCGAAGGAGAACAGGCCGTCGAAGGCCGGGTGGAACTCGGGGAAGATAAAGCCGCCTTCGGTGTCCCCGGCCAGAGCAATACCCTCCTTGCCCTCCGCCGCCGTCGCCATCAGGGCACGGACGTCCGTCTTGGTGCGCGTCACACTGCCCCCGTATTCAGCCAGGATGCGCTCGATGGTGGAGGGCGCGGTGACCGGCACGGCGACCTGCGCGCCGGGCTTGGCGCGGGCCACGAGCAGGGCGAAGACTGCCAGCATCTCACTGCCGGAGAGGATAGCCCCGGTCTCGTCCACCGCCGACAGCCGCTCGCCATCGTCCCGGAGGAAGATGCCAAGGTCTGCCTTCAGCGTCACCAGATAGTTGCTCAGGTTCTGGACCAGGGCGGCCCGGTCGGCGGCCGTCTTGGGCGACTTCTTGGGGTCGGTGTAGGCGTTCAGCGCGATGGTGTCGGTTTCAAGCTGGCCAAGCATCTGCGGCAGGATGCTGGAGATACGGGTGAAGCCGTAATCCACGACCACACGGAAACCGCGCTTTTTGATGGCCTCGATGTTCAGCAGCCGGAAGAAGTCCTGACTATACTGCTCGATAGCACGCGGCACATAGGCGATCTCGCCCACCTCATCGGCGGGGGTCCGCCCGAAATCTTCGCGGTAGAAGATCGTCTCGATCTTGCGCTGCCCGTTCGTGGACAGGTAGATGCCGTTTTTGTCGAAGAGCTCGACCAGGGCAAGGTTCGGCTGGTCTGGCGCGAGACGGACATGCATGCCGCCGGTAGCGTTAGTGGACCGGATGGTATGGCGCGAGACGGGTAGGGCCATCCCTTCGTTATCCAAGACGTTGACGCCGACGGAGACCAGCCCGGCAATCAGGGCACGCTTGAGCATCCGGCAGACCAGGGTCGAATCGCGGGACGTGATGACGGTGGAACCCTTCTTCAAAAAGGCGCCGTAGCTCGCGCCAAGCTTTGTCGCGAAGTCCGGGGTCATCTCGACGTTGGCGATGCCCGAGACGCCCAGATTGCGGAACAAAGCGCCCTGCCACTTGGACCCCCAGATAAGGCTCATGGTGACGACCGAGCCGCCCTCGATGATCTTGTCCGGCCAGAGTTTAATGAGCGGCCGGATGGTGCTGCCGCTCTCGATGTGGCAGCGGTCGCCGACGACCGCGCCCTCCTGGATGTCCACATCTTCCTTGATCGTGCAGCGGAAGCAGACCGTGCAGGCGGTCAGGCGCGAGCGCGCCCCGATGTAGTTGGAGTCCCAGATGATGGCCCGCTGGAGGATCGCGCCTTCTTCGATCAGGCAGTTGTCGCCGATGACGGTGTCCGGCCCGATATGCGCTCCGGCATTGATGCGGCAATTTTTGCCGATGCAGACCGGTCCGACGATCTGGGCACTCGGGTCAATGTCGGTCCCCTCGCCGATCCAGATATGGCCACCCTCGCGGCGGCCCTCGATGGGGAGATGCGTCATCCCGCCCAGCATCTCATACTGCGCCTGCCGGTACTGCTGGAGCGAGCCGACATCGGTCCAATACTCGCCCAAGACATAGCCGAACATCTGCTTCTCTTCGGCAAGGAGCTGCGGGAAGATGTCCTGCGACCAGTCATAAGACTTTTCGGGCTGCATGTACTCGAAGATGGACGGCTCCAGAATATACATGCCGGTGTTCACGGTGTCCGAAAAGACTTCGCCCCAACTCGGCTTCTCCAGGAACCGCCGGACGCGACCGCCGTCATCGGTGATGACGACGCCGAATTCCAAGGGGTTATCCACATGCTGCAAAATGAGCGTCGCCACCGACTGCTTTTCGCGGTGGAAGGCCAAGGCCTTGTCCACATCGAGGTCGGTCAGGGCGTCGCCGGAGACGATGATGAAGGTGTCATCCTTCAAATACTCCTCGGCCTTCTTGACGCTGCCCGCCGTGCCCAGCGGCGTATCCTCGACGGTGTAAATGAGGTTGACACCAAGTTCGGACCCATCGCCGAAGTAGCCCTCGATCTCATCGGCGAGATAGTAGAGCGTGACGACGATATCGGTGATGCCATAGCGTTTCAGCAGCTCGATGGTATGCTGCATGCACGGCTTGTTGAGGACGGGGACGAGGGGCTTGGGGCGGCTGGAGGTGAGCGGCCGAAGCCGTGTCCCCTCCCCGCCCGCCATGACGACGGCTTTCATCGGTGTGATCTCCTTGCGGCGCGATACATTCTAAAGATACATTCTAAAGCCGAAGACCATGCCCTGAACGGCACGGCTAACCGGCGCGGACGCCGGGAACTCCCGCTTCGCGGGACTGAGGAGAAGCTTCCCAATCGGCGGCGCGCTCCATTTTGGCGGACAACCTGCCGGCGTCGTGGCGCTCCTTTTGCCGGTCCACATAGCGCACGATACGCGGCAGATCATCCAAAGCGAATGTCAGCCATCCATAGCCTTCCTGCCAGTACAGGCAGCCCTCCATCTCGGGGAGATGGTTGACGAAATGGGCGGAGGCACCTTTGATCGTCTCCATGAAATCCGCAGGCGAGAGAGTTGCCGGCAGGGTGACGACCAGATGCACATGGTCCGGCATACCGTTCAAGGCGTGAACAGCAACGCGAAAGCCCCCACAGCGTTGCCGGATGTAACGATGCAGCACACGCTCCGTTTCCGCCGTAATGAAATGCTCCCGCTTGCGTGTCGCCCACACGAAATGATGAAACGCCTCCATGTAGATGCCCACCGCCATACCCTCCTTAGCTAAGTGCCTTTTTCATCCTGGCCCCGCGAAGCGGGGGTTTTCGGCGTCCACGCCGGATAGCCGTGCCGTTCAGGGCATGGTGTCAATCGTGGTTCTCATAAATGCTTCCAAGAGACACGGCGTAGTCGGAGAGCAGCGGCGCGTCCGGCGGAGCTCTCTTGCCCGTCCTCCGGTGGTAATTCTAATGTGATTGCCATCGTTCGCCTCCTGAATGGCAGCGCTGTCTTGCCTGCTTGTTCATTCCCATATTTACGTCGTGTTTATCGCGTGTGAGTGGGACAACAGCGGTACTAACCCTCCGCCGGATGCTCCACGCGCGCGAACCACTTCGGCTCGATGTCGGGGAAGACGCTGTCGCGGGCCTCGCACTCGGCGATGTTTTTCCAGTCGCCGACCGATAATTCCTCCCCAGATCCTAAACGGCGGGTCAGGCCGGCCAGGGCCTGGAAGTTATCGTAGTGATTCCGCAGGCGAACCTCGGAGTAGTCCTTGGCACCGCCAGTCGAGATGCAGAACTGCCAGTCCGAGGCCATTAGCAGCAGGGCCTCGCGGGCGGCTTGCTTCAAGACCGGTGCGGCGGCCTCGGTTTCGCCGTACTCGCGCGCCAGGGCGGACATCTCCGCCTCCACCTCGTAGACCAGCTTCCAGGACCAGGCCGTCTGCTCGTTGAGCCAGATGTAGTGGAAGCCGCCCTCCCCCCACGATCCTTCCGGCAGCGTCACGGGCAGGGTGGCAGGGTTCGCGCTCAGGTACTCGCCGACGGTCTGGAGCGTGATCTCCGGATCGAGCGCCATCTGACGCAGGGTGTGATAGAGGAACTGCGGCCCCTCGAACCACCAGTGGCCAAACAGCTCTGTGTCATAGACGGCCGTGATGATGGTCTGCGGGTCGGCCTGGGCTTTCAGGACATCTTTCACGAGGGGCACGAAATGGGCGGCATGGGCGCGCGCGCGCTCCTCGGCCTGATGGGGTTCGTAGAAGCCTTTGGCGTCCATGTCCGCCTTGTCCGCGCTGATGCGCCAGTAGCGCAGGCCAAGCGACTTTTCCTTTTCCCTGACAAACTTCTTGTGGAACTCCAAATACCACTCGTCGCCGGGATAGCCCTGTTCGCCGCTCCAGACCTGATGGCCCGTCGCCGAGTCCCGCCCGAAGACCGCCAAAGTCGGTTTCTCCAGCAGGCCCGACGAGTCCACAAGATAAGGCCGGTAGGTGGTGTACGGGCGGTACTCGACTTTTACCGTCTCCTTCTGGAACTGCTTGTAGATCTCTTTGAGTGGCCCGAACTTGTCCGCGTAGACCCCCAGCGCCTCGCCGCCATGCAGCAGGCTCCCCTCGACAAAGAAGTATTCGATGCCATTCTCGGCCAGAAACTCGTCCGTGCCCTTCCGCAAGACGGGCGTGCGCGGCACGTCCGGCACCGTGACCGGCGGCGCCCAATGGTAGCGGGGGCGGTAGGCACATTCGGGCAGCCAGTAGCCGCGCGGCTTGCGTCCGAAGTGGCGTTCATACGCCTGGATGCCCGTCTTTACCTGCGCCTGGAGGCTGGTATCTTGGGACAGCAGGGCCGAGTAGCCGTGCGTCGCGCTGCTGGTGATGATCTCGAGATGCCCGGCATCCTGAAGCGTTGCGAACGCGCCGACGATGTCGCGCCCGTATTTGCCCTCGAAATCGGCAAGTCTCTGGCTGTACCAGTCCTCCCAGTAGCGCGCGAGGTAGGCCATATGGTAGTTGCCGTCCCGCCGGAACTGCTCCTGGTTGGCCTGCGCCGCTTCCACCTTGCCGCGCAGATAGTCCGATAGCTCCTCCTGGAAACTCAGGTCGCGCAGTTGCTCGACAAGTACGGGCGTCAGGCCAAGAGTGATTCGGGGTGACAGCCCTTCGGCGACAAGCCGGTGGCAGGTGTCCAGCAGGGGCAGGTAGGTTTCCGAGGCGGCTTCGGAGAGCCAGTCGGTGCCGTGCGGGGACCGCCCATGCGCGAGGACATAGGGGATATGGGAGTGCAGAACGAACGAAAACGTGCCGAGGGGTCGTGTCATCAAAATCGCCTCCCGTGCGGAGTTCTTCCTGCGGCAAGGATAGCACTTTTGCCACCATTTGTCAAACCTCAGTATCCCAGCCGCCCGGCTTCCTGCGGCGGCGCGGGGACCGGCGCGAGTTGTCCCGCAGCCACCTCATAGATGCGCTCGTGCGTCTCCTGCACCGCGTCCGCGAACTCCGGGTAGGGTCGATGGCAGCCGTCCACGACGCCGATCTGCCAGTTCTCGCCATCGGACCGGCCCAGCAAGGGCTGGTCGTTCCACTGGAAGTAGTGGGCGCCGATGATGTCCGGCAGGGCGGCGGCCTGCTCGACGAAGTGCTGGTAAGCCAGCCCCCGGTCGGCCTGGGTGTGGACGCCTTTCAGGCCGGAGGCGGGCAGGCCCCGGTCGGTCGCGCCGAAGTGGAACTCACCAATCAGGACGGGCCGGCCGGACGCCTCAGCGGCGCGGCGGACCGTGGCCGCATCCACCTGGAACGCATAGGTGTTGAGCGAGAACACGTCGCAGGCGTCTGACCCGGCGAGCAGGTCATCGGTGGCGATCCAGGCCCAGCGCATTCCGAGGTTGAGGTGGTAGGGATCCACGGCCCGGCACGCCGCGCTGGGGATGCGGACGTAGGCATCTATCATCGCGCGGGAGAACGTGCCGAGGTCGGCCCGCGCCGCCTCGGTGAGCGTGTCGCGGTCCACCAGCCGATGCTCCGCCAGCGCGTCAAAGCCCGAAACCAGGCCCCCCCAGGCAGTCAGGAAAGCCGCTTCATTCCCGCCATACGCCGCGCGAAGATGGTCGGCGAGCGTGCGGCGGCAGTGGGGGGCGCGGG
>JANLUQ010000407.1:0-2434 GCA_031363565.1 Armatimonadota bacterium
CCAGCGCATGGCTTAGGAGCAGCAGGAGGGGGAAGGAAGCGGCGACCGCGACGACGCCGAGGAGAGCCTGGCGCAGAGCGACCCAGACGAGGCGCTTCATCGCGTGGAAACCTGTATAAGCGGCGTGGTCATTCGTGTTTCCTTTTCGCAGTGGGCCGGTTTCCGGCCTATTCTCCCCTCAGTGTTCCCGACGCGCCCGGCCCCAAACCCGTAAGGCCAGGCGCAGTCATCACAGGTATTTCGTGACAGGCGAACCTTTTGGACGCGGGATGCGCCTTATCAAACGGGGGTGATCGAGATTGGCTGCTTTCGACGAAGAGACTTTGCGGCTGCACGCGGCACGGGAGGGTGAAAAGGCGTTCGCCCAACTCATCCGCCCGCACCGGCAGGCGCTCGCCCGGTATGTCCATTTCCAAGTCGCGAACGCCGAGGACGCCGAAGATGTGCTCCAAGAGACCCTGCTGGCCGCCTGGCTCGGCCTGGGCCGCCTCCGCGACGCGGGCAGCGCTCACGCCTGGCTGGTGCAGGTGGCCCGCAACCGCTGCCGGGACTATTTCCGTCGGCAGGGACGGCGGGACCTGCCGGCGGATGAGCAGGAGATAGAACAGTTTGCCAATCGCTTCGGCCTATCCCAGCACCGCCGCGCGCAGACGATGGCCGACATCGCGGAGGCACTCGAGGACGCTCCACCGGCCGCGCGGGAAGCCGCCCGGCGGTTTTACCTGGAGGGCCTGAGCGTCGCCGAGATCGCCGCCGAGACGCAGGCCCCGCCTGGCACGGTCAAGCGCCGTCTTTTCCAGGCGCGCAGTTCCCTTCGCGCCTCACTTGGGGTCAATCCCCCGCAAAGGAGTTCTCCGATGAATACACAAACGACCGACCCAATCCCGGTTGCCGTCCCGGTGACGGCCTTCCCGCTGGTCCGGCCCGAGATCGTCTTGACGCCGCTGGACGAGCCGCCGTTCGCCGTGGACTGCCTGGAACTGCGCTACTGGTCCATTATCCCGCGCGTCGGCGAGTGGGCCTCCTGGGCGGATTATGGATTGCCGGGCTGGAAACTCAGCGAGGCGACAGAAGCCCGCGCCCTGCGTCCGGCCACGGTGCATGACACGGAAGGCGTTCAAATCGAGTTCCGCCCGTGGAAACCGGGGCAAGGCTGGATGCCGACTGGTACAGTCCATGGCCGGCTGACCGAAGAGGGCGGGCAATGGCTCGCCGTCAGCCTGGTACACGAGGGAAAGTCACAGGTGACGACGTTTCTGGACGGGAGCTTCGATGCCAACTGGGGCGGCATCAAGCGGGCTCTGGAAGACCAGGGCGGCGTCATGACTGCCCCCGACGGCTCCTTCCGGCTGCGCGACCGCGCCACCCTCCTCAGCGGCACCGGGGCGGGCCTGTTCACGGTGGACATCGGGGCGAAGCGTCTCACCTGCCTCCGCGTCATCGAGTGCGACATCGAGGATGAGGTGGACACGCTGATAATCAGCTACTTCACGCGCGAAGGGCGCATGGCGCTGGTACAGCGCTACAAGCGCCCAAGCTTCGTCCAAGCGGCCATGTTCCCGGTGATTCTGGATGAGACGGATCAACTTGTCGTGGACGGCCTAACCTTCTTCCACTGGTACGACACGATCACGAATTTCGGCCTTTAAGTACCACAGATCATCCAGAAAGACATGAAAAGATCATTGCTCAGGCTTTAAGCGGTCGCCACGCGGAGGACGGCAATCAGCCCAAGCAGGAGGCAGGCCGCAACGATCACCCCCGACAGTCCCAGACGGCGGAAGAGCTTGACGGGCCTCCAAGAACGGCCTAGTTGCCGGTGGTATATCATCCCGCAGGCGCTCAGTACCAGGCCAAGCAGTGCTGTTCTTGCTGTCCCCTCCAGCGCATGCGAGCGCCAATATAGCGGGACGGCCAAGGACTGCAAGGGGGCAAGTGCATAGGCTGTCCTGAACTTACAGGCCCCCGACATCGCGAAGCAGTTCATCAGGAATCCAGCATATCCCCACCATGGGAGCCGTAGCGTCGGCGATATCAGCTTCAGGGTGACAGTCACAGGCTCAACACACGGAGGGGGCGGCCAAATCCCATGACTCTCGTCGGGTTTCATGGCTTTGCTCCTTGTCTCTGTGTGGTCCGATCTGTTGACTGTTTCTGCCGGTCCGCAACGACTCGCTCAGATGTAAATCTTGTACGTCGGGATGCCCATGATTGGCCCGGCGATGGCCCACAGGGCACCCATCGTATAGTCGCCGAGTATCAGGCCCAGGAAGAAGGGGATGTCGCGGCGGTTCAGCCCAATGCCGCCATAGCGGATGATGCAGAACTTCAGGAGCCAGGCGATGAAGACGGGCAGCCAGAAGTATTCCATGGCGTAGGAGAGGGCCAAAGCATACCCGGCGGGGTGGAAAGGCCACCAGACGAAGCTGGTCCG
>JANLUQ010000435.1:0-5983 GCA_031363565.1 Armatimonadota bacterium
CTTGCCGGCCGCCAGTGCGTCCATGACGGGCTGCTTGTGGAGGTAGTTGGGGGTACAGACGTCCACGGCGACGATCTCGTCCATTTTCAGCATCTGCCGGTAGTCGGTGAACGCGCGCGCGCCGCCAGCCTTTTCCGAGGCAGCGCGCAGGGCATCCTCGCGGATGTCGCAGACCGCGACAATACGGACCAGGCCCTCGTCCTGCATCGTCAAATAGGCCGGCAGATGCGCGCCCAGCCCGATATAGCCCGTGCCGATGATCGCGATCCCAATAGGTTCCGCCATGCCAAAATCCTGCTCTGCCCGAGGCCACCAGATGTCGTGTGGTCTTTTCGCCGCCCGCTCCGTCTTTTCCTGCTTCCTCAAAAAAGAAAACGCCCCCGGTCTCTACCGGGGGCGTTTCCGCTTCGAAAGGTGCGCTCTGGTTAGCGCATGCGCTTTGGGAGCCGCAGCGCCAGCAGTGGGCGAAGCCGACGGATCGCCTGGTTCTTGATATGCCGCGCCCGCTGCCACCGGGGACGACGGTCTGGGGCGGGGATGGGGGCAGCCGCCGCCGCCGCTGCCAGTCTCAAATAGAAAAGGACCGCCAATGCCAGATAAACGCCGAAGATTTCTAGGACTACCACTGCCTCTGCCTCACACTTCCCGACACCCACTGGAACAGTGGTATCATTGGTATATTTATTCCACAGAGCGGGCAGGGCCAAACATCGGCCGCTCTGGTCCGGATACTGAAATACCCGGATGAATTCTCACTAGATGAGAATTCCCGTGATGGGCTTTTTTCCTTCGCCAAGAAAAGACCGCTGCGGCTTTCTTCCATGATACACTCTCATAGTCAGAAGCACAAATCAATCGGAGGACGCCATGAAAGCCGTGTTCAAGACAGCCGCCCCTTATCTGGGGGATGCGAAGAGCCTGCCGGTCAAGGATCTGGAGGGAGCTTTGCCGTTCTACGAGTCCGTGATGGGCTTCCAAGTCCTCTCCCGGCACGAATCCCCCTTCCGAGCCGCCATCCTAGGCCGGGACGGAATCGAGATCGGCCTTGCCGAAAATGGGGGCGACCCAGCCCAGAACGGCTGCTTTTTCGCCGTGGACGCCATCGAGGCCGCCTTCGCCGAACTCAAGGCGAATGGCCTGCAGGCGGGCGAAGCCGACTTTCGGACGCAGCAGTTTGGGGATGCCTCCTACCGCGTCTTCTTTGTCATCGCCCCGGACGGGCTGTGCTACTGCCTCGGCGAGCGGCAGGGCTAGGGGGCTGCATCAGGTGGGGTCAGCAAGGCGGGCATTCGATCGGGCATGGACCAGTCGCTTTCCAGATACTCGGTCCAGACGCGGTCGTAGGTCTGGATCGTCTGCTTCGCGATGGTCTGCCAGTTGAAGGTCGTCTGGATGCGCTCGTAGGCGGCCTCGACCATGCGGGCGGCGGTGTCCGGCTCGTGCAGCAGCCGCAGCAGGCCGTCGGCCAGCGAGTTCGGGTTGCCGGCGTAGGTAGTGATGCCGGTCACATTGTTCTCAACCACTTCCGGCAGGCCGCCGGCATCGGAGACGACCACGGGGACATGGGCGGCCATCGCTTCCAAAGCGACGATGCCAAATGGCTCGTAGAGGGAGGGAAAGCAGGCGATATCTATGATGCTGTAGATCTTCAGCAGGTCCTCATCCGGAACGAAGCCGGCAAAGTAGACATGACGCTCCATGCCCAGATAGGCGGCCAGGTTGACCAGATGCTCCCGCTGTCCGCCGCCGCAGATGAGCAGCTTGGCGTCGTGGTAGCCCCAGCGGACCTTGGGCAGCGACTCAATCAGGATTTGGACGCCCTTCTCGCGCACCATGCGGCCCACGAAGAAGATGATCTTTTCTTCCGGCGCGGCGTAGCGGGCGCGGAAGGCGGCTTTCTCGGCGGGCGTGAAGTCCGGCAGCTTGAACTTGGCCGCGTCCACGCCGTTCGGGATGACGTCCATCTTATCCCAGGGCGTGTGCAGGGCGTGCTCGCACTCGCGCTCCATAAACTCAGTGCAGACGATGACGCGCCAAGCCTCGTTCTGGAGCTGGCCCTCGACCGAGTTGATATACTCCTGGGTCGGGCCGTTGATGCCGCTGTTGCGGCCATACTCGGTGGCGTGGATGGTGGCGACGAGCGGCAGGTGGTACTTGTGCTTCAGGGCGGCGGCGGCGAAGTGGGCGAGCCAGTCATGGGGGTGGAGCAGGAGCGGCTGCTTGTCGCTTTTGTCGAGCAGGCTTGCGATGAGCGTGTCGGCACGGGCCAGCATGGCATCGTTCAGGAGCTGGACCCAGTGGATGAAGTCGTTGCCCGGACCCGAGGGTGTGACGCGGTAGAGGTGGATACCGTCCTCGACCTCCTCGGCCAGCGCGCCGGGGTGCTCGCAGGTGACGACATGGACCTCGATGTTCTGCTTGACGAGCGCATGAGCGAGGTCATAGACATGGCGCGAAATGCCGCCGACGATTTTGGGAGGATACTCCCAGCTTAACATGATGACGCGCATTGTCTTTAGGGTGTCTCTTTCGGCGGTAAAGGGGCTGTTTCCGCCCGATGTCCAATATCCGTGCGGCAGTGCATGTGGTCGAAGCTGAGGTTCTTGACGGCGGCATAGGCGCGCGCCCGTGCCTGGGCGAAGTCGTCGCCAAGAGCGGTCACACCCAGGACGCGCCCGCCGGCAGTGACGACTCGGCCCTCGGCATCGAACTTCGTCCCGGCGTGGAAGGCGACGACGTCCGACAGGTGCGCGACCTGTTCCAGGCCATCAATCGGCAGGCCGGTGGCATAAGCGCCGGGGTAGCCGCCCGAGGCGAGGACGACGCAGACCGCGCTCTGCTGTTTCCAGCGCACCTCGACCTCGTCCAGGTGGGCATCGGTGACGCCCAGCAGGATGTCCACCAGGTCCGTCTCCAAAAGGGGCAGGACGACCTGCGTTTCGGGGTCACCGAAGCGGCAGTTGAACTCCAAAGTCTTCAGCGAGCCGTCTTTGGTGATCATGATGCCGGCATAGAGAACGCCCTTGTAGGGGATGCCGGACTCGCGGATGGCCTCGACGGCGGGCCGCAGAATCTGGTCCACCGCCTGCTGATACAGGGCGGGTGTGACGACTGGGACAGGGGCATAGCAGCCCATGCCACCCGTATTGGGGCCTTGGTCGCCGTCTAGAGCCCGCTTGTGGTCTTGGACCGGGATCATGGGGACAATGGTGGTGCCGTCAGTGAAGGCCATCAGCGAGGCTTCTTCGCCCTCCAAAAACTCCTCCACGACGACCGTGTCGCCCGACGCACCGAAGACGCGCTCCTGCATGATCTGTGATAGCGCCGTCTGCGCTTCAGCATCGGTGCGGCAGATGAACACTCCCTTGCCCGCCGCCTCGCCGTCGGCCTTCACGACCAGGGGCACGCCGGCCTGAGACTGAAAGTGAGTGCGGACGTAATAAGAAGCAGCCTCGTAGGACGTGAACGCGGCAAAGTAGGCGGTCGGGATGTTGTAGCGCAGCATCAGCCCTTTGGCATAGGCCTTTGAGCCTTCGAGCTGGGCCGGCTCGCGGGCGGGGCCGAAGATGCGGAGGCCGCGCTGCTCGAACTGGTCTACGATGCCGGCGATGAGCGGCACTTCCGGCCCGACTACGGTCAGGTCAATACCGTTCTCGACGGCGAACTGGAGCAGGCCATCGCTGTCTGTGATCGCCAGCGGCACGCACTCGGCCAGCTTCGCGATCCCAGCGTTGCCCGGAGCGCAGAAGAGCCGACTCACCTGCGGACTCTGCGCCAGCTTCCAGACCAGGGCGTGCTCGCGCCCCCCGCCGCCGATCACCAGAACTTTCAGCATCCGTTCTCTTTCTAGGGTGTCTTAGAACCCGGTCGGTTCATCCGTGCGCGTGGTGTCAAGGTCCACGAATTTTGCAAACTGCGGCATAAATCCGACTTTGACCATGCCGGTCGGCCCGTTCCGGTGCTTACCGACGATGATCTCCGTCTCCTCCATCTCCGCCATTTCAGGCCGCTCCCCGCCCTCGACGTTGAAGGCTTCCTTCATCTTATAGTACGCCTCGCGGTATAGGAAACAGACCATGTCGGCCTCCGCCTCTATACTGCCACTTTCACGTAAATCTGAAAGCATGGGCCGCTTGTTCTCGCGGCTCTCGACGGCGCGCGAAAGCTGAGACAGGGCGACGACGGGGACTTTCAGCTCGCGGCCTAGGGACTTCAGGCCGCGCGCGATCTCGCCGATCTCCTGGACACGGTTCTCTGTTTTACGATGGGAACGCATGAGCTGGAGATAATCCACGATAATCAGGCCCAGGCCGTTGTGTTCGGCCATCAGCCGTCGGCACTTGGCGCGCATGGTCAACGCGGAGGTGTCGGTGGCATCGTCAATGAAGATGGGCGCCTCGTACATGTTCTGGACGACTTCCGCCAGCTTGGTCCACTCGTCCTCGTTCAGATGCCCCGTCCGCAGCTTATGCGAATTAACCTGCGCCTGGGAGCAGAGCATCCGCAGGGCAAGCTGCTCTTTGGACATTTCCAGCGAGAAGATCGCGACCGGCTTGTGCTCTTTCAGGGCGACATGTTCAGCTATTGATAGACATAGACTGGTTTTCCCCATACTCGGCCGCGCAGCCACAATGATCAAGTCCGTGCTTTGCAGGCCGGACGTGATCATATCGAAGTCGTGGATGCCGGTCGAGAGGCCCGAGATGCGCGACTTCATCTCGCTGAGTTCCTCGGCCTTGTCGTAGACCGAGAGCAGCAGGGTCCGCAGGGGGGAGAAGTAGGCGACGGCACGCTGCTGGGAGACGCTGAAGATGGACCGCTCGGCCTCATCCAGCACCTCGCCGACGTCTTCCACCTCGCCGCGTGCCGACCCAATGATCTCCAGGGAGGCGGAGATCAGGCGGCGCAAGGTCGCTTTTTCCTCGACAATCTTGGCGTAATACTCGACGTTCGCCGCGGTCGGGACGGTATCGAAGAGGGCGGCGAGGTAGGCCATGCCGCCGATGGCATCCAATTGGTCGCGGTTCTTGAGTTCGTTCGGAACCGTCACCAGGTCAATCGGCTCGTCGCGCTCGGCGAGGAAGGTGATGACATCGAAAAGGGTCTGGTGGTTCTCGCGGTAAAAATCTTCTTTATCCAGAATCTCGAAGACTTTTTCGACGGCCGTGCGCTCGATCAGCATCGCGCCCAGAGTGGACTGTTCTGCTTCGATGGAGTGCGGCGGAACATAGGCGCCCAGCGGCCCGCCGCCGCTGCCGCCGAAGGCATTGCCTCCGTTATAGCCGCCGTTGCCGCTGTTGCCGTTATAGCCGCCGGGGCGGCCGGTTTTGTAATCGCTGCGTTCAGGCATGGGGGGAAGTCCGGGGCGCGTTCACAGAGGAGACGCGCCCCGAGTCGGAAGGACCTATTCGGCGATGACGGCGACTTTGAGGGGGACAGTGACGTCGCGGTGCAGTTTGATGGGCACATCGTACTCGCCGACGGCCTTGATGGGGTCAATCAGACCGACCTTGCGCTTGTCCAGCTTGATGCTGAGGTCGCGCTCGACGGCTTCGGCGATGTCGCCCGCCGTGATGCGGCCATACAGGCGGCTGTTCTGGCCGGCCTTGACGGTCAGCGTGATGGTCTTGTCGGTCAGTTGCTCCGCCGTGCGGTCGGCATCGGAGCGCATCCGCTCGGTGCGGCGCTCTTCCAGGGCATGTTTGATCTGGAGGTTCTTAAGCGCGCCCCCGGCGGCCTCGATGGCGAGCTTGCGGGGATACAAGTAGTTGCGGGCGTAGCCGTCGGCGACGGTAACGACCTCTCCCTGTTTGCCCTGGTTGGCGATGTCTTGCAGCAGTATGACTTTCATGGTGCGTTCTTCCTTTGCGAGTGTAATAGTGTTGATGACAAAATGCGTTATTTACTGATGTTACGCAGTCCCGCCGCCGGGTGCCGTCCCGCCGTGAACGGCAGGTCTGGGGGGCCTGCGGCCAACCGGTCT
>JANLUQ010000464.1:0-1994 GCA_031363565.1 Armatimonadota bacterium
GGGCGCGGCCAGCGGCGAGAGCGTGTCTGCTCCCGCCAGGCGCGTTACCTGTTGGTAGCCTTCCGCCGTCGGCCCTCGATGAACAACGATAAGCGGCTCGTTTACCAGGACCACCCAGTAGTCGGTAATGCCCGCCTGTGAATACAGAAGGGCTTTTTCGCCGAGGTCATAGGCGGCGGAAGTATCGGCGACTTCTACCAGCAAGGCCACATCTTCGGGATAAGGATGACGGCCTTCATATTCCTCCTGGTAGGTGAACAGAAGATCGGGGATCGGTTCCCCATCAAAGGCGATGTGCAACGGATTTTCATCCCGCGCAAAGAATGGCGGGTCGAGCGCTCGACGCAGCCTTCGCGACACACGGGCGCGTAAATTGGCATGACGGTCGCCCTGCATGATTCTGTTCAGCCTTCCATGGACAAGTTCCAGCCTGTCAGGGTCATCAATCTGCCCGGCGGTGACAGCGCGGTAGAAGTCCTCCACCGTCCAGTGGTGTTCTTTGCCCTGTTGTTCTTGCGCCGGCGGCGGCGGTGCGAGCGTGACGCTCATGGATTACCCTCCGTTTCCAGCAGGGCGCTGACGGTCCAGACGGCTTCCGGCTTCGCCAGCGGCGAGAGCGTGTCGGCGCCCGCCAGTCGCACCACTTCTTGATACCCTTCTGCCGATGGCCCCCGATGCCGGACGATGGCCGCCTCGTTCACCAAAACAACCCAATAGTCGCGAATGCCTGCCTGCGCATACAGCAGGGCTTTCCCGCCAATGTCGTAGGCGACCGTGGTGTCGGAGACTTCAATCAGCAGCACGACATCTTCCGGCGTCGGATGCTGACTCCCGTAATCCTCTTTCCTAGTGAACATCACATCGGGGATCGGCTCCCCGTCGAAGGCGATACGCAGGGGGCACTCCTCGCAGACGAAACTGCCCGGCTCTAGAGCCGCCCGCAGACGACGGGCGATGCGCCTTCGCATACCTGTATGGCGCCCACCTTCCGGCATCTTTTCCACGATCCTTCCGTGAATGATCTCCAAACGACCGGGATCGTTGAAAACGCCAGCGGACGCCGCGCGGTGAAACTCTTCTACCGTCCAGTGTCGGTCCTCGGGGCGCTGTTCCGCCGGGAGCGGCGGTGCGAGCGTGACGCTCATGGTGACTCCTCGCGCCCGAGCAGGGCGTCTACGGTCCAGATGGCTTCCGGCATCGCCAGCGGCGAGATCACATCCACACCGGCCAGCCGCGCTACTTCTTGATACCCTTCTGCTGATGGCTCCCGGTGCCAAACGATGGCGGCTTCATTCACCAGAGCCACCCAATAATCCATGATGCCCGCCTGGGCATACAGTAGAGCCTTTTCGCCGAGGTCGTAGTCAGTCGTCAGGTCAGACGCCTCGACGAGCAACAGTGTGTCTGCCGGGCCAGGATGCCGTTCCTCGTATTCGGACCGGCGATCGATGATGACAAGCACGTCTGTGTCGGCATGGGTGTCCTCCGCGATAGCGATAGGCTTACATTCGCGCACTTGAAACGTAGGCTCTAAAACATCACGGAAACAATGGCCTATGTGCCCGGCGGTATAGGAGTGGAGCGGCGTTTGGCCGGGATGCTCCATCAGCTTTCCACGAATAAGTTCTACCTTTGGCCAGAGGCCGAACGCGCCCGCGTCGAGCGCGCGGTAGAACATGGGTGCCGTCCACCTGTACTCCCTAAGCACGTCAGTTTTTGGCTGCGAGGCGAGGATCGCCGTCAAGTCGGTCACGTTGGACGCTGCCTTTCGCTGACTAGCCCCTGCTTCTTGGCAACCTTCTCCTGCTTGTTCTCTATTCTTCAGACACGTTTGACAGATCCAAGCTACCTTGCTCCCAGCATCATTCCAGCGCGGCTCGTGCCACTTGAAAAGCAGTTGTCTCCTGAATCTTCCACTTCAACATAGACATCGGAGCCGCAGACACATTGAGTGCTGTCGCCGAGGATGTCTCCCAACATCATCGTTGGCAAAC
>JANLUQ010000487.1:0-11055 GCA_031363565.1 Armatimonadota bacterium
ACCTCGTGATGCTGCCGCAGGGACAGGATTTGTAGGGGCGCTTCTTGCCGCGCCCTCCTTTCGACCCTGCGGCCTCCGTTCTTCGCTGCGCCGTTCTTTCGACCCTGCGCCCTTCTTTCGACCCTGCGCCCTTCTTTCGACCCTGTGCCCTTCTTTCGACCCTGCGCCCTCCTTTCGACCCTGCGCTCTTCTTAGGGGTGCTTCTGAGTAGGAGGGCGCGGCAAGCAGCGCCCCTACAGAACCAGAAGAAAGAGAATGCCATGCTCACCCAGACCGCCGAACCCCTGCCGCGCACCATGCGGGCCGTCGTCTGCCATGCGCCCGGAGATTACCGGCTAGAGGAAAAGCCCACGCCCCAGGCTGGGGCGGGCGAGGTCGTCATCCGCGTAGATGCGGCGGGCATCTGCGCCTCTGACGTCAAATGCTACACCGGAGCGCCGATGCTCTGGGGCGATGCCCACCGTGAAGGCTACTGCCAGGCTCCGGTCATAGCCGGGCACGAGTTCATCGGCACGGTCGTCGCCCTCGGCGAAGGCGCGGCGGACCAGTACGGTCTGGCCCTGGGCGACCGGGCCATCTCGGAGCAAATCGTTCCCTGCTGGTCATGCCGCTACTGCCGGCGTGGCCTGTACCACCTGTGCGCGGTCCACGACATCTACGGCTTCCGCCGTCGCACACCGGGCGGCTGGGCCGACTATTTGAAGTTCCCGACCGGTGCGATCAACCACAAGGTCCCGCAAAGCCTCAAAATTGAATACGCCGCCCTGATCGAGCCGCTGGCTTGCTCCATGCACGCCGTCCGACGCGGCGGCATCGAGTTCGGTGATGTGGTGGTCGTGGCGGGCTGCGGGACCATCGGCCTGGGCATCGTCGCCTACGCCCGCCTGAAGTCGCCGAGCGCCGTCGTCGCCGTTGACCTGTCCGACGACCGCCTGACGCGGGCCAAACAACTCGGCGCGACACATACCCTTAATCCGCGCTCCGAAGACGTGGTGCAGGCCATTCTGGACATGACCGAGGGCTACGGCTGCGATGTCTACATTGAAGCGACTGGTGCCCCCGCTTCGGTCGAGCAGGGCCTGCGAGCCATCCGCAAGGCGGGCACCTTCGTCGAGTTCTCCGTCATGGGCGCCCCGGTTACGACCGACTGGACAGTCATCGGGGACACTAAAGAACTGACAATCAAGGGCGGCCACCTTGGGCCGAACTGCTACCCCAGTGTCATCCAGTCCCTCGCCTCCGGGGCCGTAGACGGCGATGTCTTCGTCACGCACGAACTGGGGTTGGAGGAGTTCGAGTACGGCCTCAACCTGGTCCACGCCGGAACGGAGAGCCTCAAAGTCCTGCTGAAGCCCTAGAAAGGTGCCGAGAATGCTGTCACAGAGACAGGAGTTGACAAGGGCCACGCGCGACCTTGCCCTACCGTGGGCGCAGTTCCGCATCTTGCCCGACGAAGAAGCCGCGCCGATAATCGGGCGTATCGAGCGGCATTTCGTCGAGAGGCCGGGGCTGCGTTGGTGGTGGGAAGCCTTCCGGGGAACGCCCATCGCACAGGCTCACTTCGCCGGCGGGGCAGGCTGGAAGCATCTGACAAGAATTGCCCCGCCCAGAAGCGGCTTGGTCTGGTTCGTTGTCGAAGAAGGCCCCACTTTCGTCCTGTGTGAAGGCAATGTAGACGCCATACAGTCTGTCATCGGCGAATGCTGGGGGTTCGAGTATTACCTGGTCTCTCAAGGCCTTGATTGGCTGGTCTGTGAGAACCACAGTGACGTTGTTTGTGCCGTCGGAGAAGCCGTCGCGAATCGGCTGATACAGGAGGCAGAGCGCCACGGGTTGAACCCGTAGCCCCTCAGCCGCTGGGCAGTCTCGCCTGAGCCCTGGTGGCCTCACATGGGAAAGTCCTGCGTGTGACTTCTTTCACAGCGCGGGTGTGACCGCCTTCCGCCTGCCCTTCCCCGGATGCGGCTATACTAGAGCCATCAACCGAGCCGCACCGCTCCCCGGAGAAGACCATGCAGAACACCGCCGTTTACAACCCGTCTTTCAACGCAGCCGCCGTCACCGCCCCCAGCAACACGCCCTGGATGCCCCGCGCCGCTCGCTCCTTGCGAACGCTGGCCCACCGGTGGGACATGATCGGCGTCCTCGGCCTGATGGCGTCGAGCGCCGCCTACGGCGTCTACGCCCTGGCCGGCACCGGCTTCTAAGTCATCCGCTTTGGTCATCCGCTCTGCATCAGACGGCATTCCAGTTCATGGCCGAAGACCTTCGCGGCCCGGTCCAGCGTCGAGTCCAGCGTCCCCGCCTCCTCGCCGTGCGCGATCATCTCGGTCGCAAAGCGCATCAGAAAGCCGAACCGGGCCGGGTCCATCCGATCACCCGCTTTGACACGCTCACGCGCTTCCAGGACCCGATCCCGCTGCGCCCCCGGCAGCAATGTCGCGACGTGCTCCATCGCCCGCAGGATCGGCACCCCCGATTGGAGCATCAGCCCGAAGGACTCGCAGAACAACAGCCGCGTCACCGTCTGCTGATACGGTGATAGCTGCGCCCAATCGTCCGGTAGCGGCTTTTCGGAGGGGTTGAGCAGAAATACTCCCTTTGCGCCCTCGGGGTCACGCCCCATGAGCACCCATTCCTTCGTCATCAGCTCTGCCGCCCGCGCCAGCGTTTCCTCCAGAATGCCCGCGATCTCACCCGTCCGAACCATGCTGCGGTAGAACGGCGAGAATAGCTCCGGCTGCTCCGCCATCGCAGTCGAAAGGACATGACCTGTTTCCACACGCTCCCGCAGCAGCCGGGCGGCCTCGCCATACGGTGCGGGGAGGTCACACAAAATATCCAAGGCCCGTACTAGAGAAATGCCCGCCGAGATCAGTTCCGAGAACTGGTAGCTGAACAGCACGGAGGCCAGCGGCGTCGGGAAGTCAGGGTCGTTAAAGTCTGTCATCGGTTTCTCCATTCTCCTCAGATTCTCCATTCTCGTCGGAAGCCTGCCAGCGGCGGGCCGGTCGGCCAAACAGGGCGTCCTCGTCATCAGGGAGCAGTCGGCGCAGTTGCTTCCGCGCCCGGTGCAGACGTCCCTCCACCGTGCTGACCGCAACGCCGGTGAAGACGGCGATCTCTGCGTAAGAAGCGTCCTCCCAGACGTGCATCAGCAGCGCGATCCGGTTGGCATCCGGCAGCGCGGCGACCGCCTGCCGCAGCGCCCGCTGCCGCTCCCGCACCAGCAAAATCGCCAGCGGTTGGAGCGTCGCCTCGGCAGGGAGCCGCGAAAGATTTTCACTGTCCAGCGACAAGGATTCGGGCCGCGCCGTGCGGTGCCAGCTCAGGCAGACGCGGGCGGCGATCCGCTTCAGCCAGGGCAGGAAGGTCGCCGGCTCGCGCAGCGTCGGCAGCGCCTCCCAGGCCCGCGTCAGCGCCTCCTGCGCCAAGTCCTGCGCCGCCTCCCGGTCGCTCGTTCGCAGAAAGGCCATCGCCCGCAGGGCCGCACGGTAGCGTCCTGCCAGCCGGTCGAACGCCGCCCGGTCCCCCGCCTGCGCCCGCCGCACGAGTTCGATTTCCGCGTCGTGATTTTGCTCCACACATGAAAAGACGCCGGGCGGCATCAAAACTGACGTGCCCGGCGTAATTTTTTTACAACCAATGTCAACCAGATTCCACCTCTCGGAGTCATTTTCCATAAACCTCGATCTCGCGCAGGGTGGCAACGCGCGGCCCTGCTTGGCCTCCGGCGACGATCACATCCTTCGTGGCCCCACCGCCAAAAGTGGCGTCGTGGATCAGCAGCCGGAGACGGTGCGTCGTGACCGGCGGGAAGGACAGCGGGAAGACCCAGCGGTCGCTGAAGAAGCTGTCTACGGTCGTCCGGTTGTTCGGCGAGTAGACGGGGAAGGTTCGGGGCGGCTCGTGGACGTGCTGTAAGGTCTTCCAGACGCCGCCCGCGTCGTACTGGAACTCGAAGTCGAGTAGGGTAGATTGAGACTGCCAGGGCGGCGAGGCATACACGACAGCGCGAGCGATTTTGTGAGGCGTAGGCAGGGTCAGAGTCACAGCCAGCGGTTCTAATGGTGCGGTTGCTGCCTGCGCTTTGTCCCAAGCCCCACCATCCGTCCAAGGGCCGGAGCCGCCGATCTGCGAGTAGTACCAGTTCTCGAAAAGCCCATTGTGCAGCTTGTCCAGGTCCTCGGCTTTGCCCGGCGCGTCTATGGTGACGCCGGGCAGACGCGCGAGGTTCGGCCCGTAGCTCAGGGGCACGACGGAAAATGTCTGGCCCGCCGCCGGCTCGACGTAGACCGGCAGCTCCGAGACGGGCAGCGTCACGCGCCCCTGCTTCACGGTCAAAGCCGTCGCCACCCCGAACGGCGAGACGGTCTTTAGCGTCTTCCCGCCCCGCACGATTAAGTCAACCTTGCCGTAAGGATCACCCGCGCTGAGAAAGGCCGCCACGCGCCTGCCTGGCCCCGTGAACTCACTGCCGAGATACTGCGCGTTCCCCGCCGGGCCGAAGTCGTAAGCATGGTGGAAGTTCGTGCCGTACAGCTCTTCCGACCAGACGCGCAGCAGGGAGGCGGCGGGGTTGAGGCTCCGGTCCTCGTTCTCCCACCACGTCGGGAAGTCCCAGAAGCCGTGGCTGGTGTCGTACCAGTAGTGGTTATGCTCCTTGGGGATGCCGTGCTGCTCGTAGACCATCATCTGGTCCATCGTCCAGCGCCCCTGCAAACGCGGCTGGTATGACCCGTACACAGCCGCGAAGTACCCCTGCTCCGTCTGCCACTTCTCGATGTGCCCCAGCCCATACCGAGACAGCAGCGCTTGCAGCGTGTCCAGCGCACTACGGGCCATCTCCACATCGCCGTTGACCGTGTTGTAAGCGTGGAACGAGAAGGCGTCGATGCTCTTGCCGCCGCCTGCGATTAGAAAATCCTCGATCCAGCCCAGCATGTTGCCCGGCGGCGCGATGCCGACCGTCCCCGGCCCCATCACCTTGAGCTTGGGGTTGACGCCTTTCACCGTGTCATAGAACGGCTTCATCTCTCGAACCGCGAAGTCCGCCCCCGAGCTGCCGCCGTTCGGCTCGTTGCGCGGCTCCCAATACTCCACGTCATTCTGGAACCGCATGACGACCTTGCGGACGCCTTCTAAATCTTTCGTGCCGTTCGGGAAGGCCACCATCAGGACCCGCTTTCGGACGGGGTCATAGGGCAGGTACATCTTGCGGTCAATGGCGATCTCGCCTTCGAGCTTCTTAATGGCCTCGTCCGGCTTGCTCGCGTCCGAGACGTTCATCCGCTCCGGCCCCATGCCGGTCACGTCCCGCGTCGGCTGGTCCCCGATGCCGTCCGCGCCACCCGGCGCGTCTTGCGGGGCGAGCGGCGGGAAGTGTGGGTCCCGCCGGAACACGGCGATATTGGTCCCCCCGACGACCTTCCCCCAGGGCAGCCCCTGGTCCACGTCCCCGTAAACATATAGCTTGTACCACCCCGGCCCCAGCGCCTTGACGGCCAGATGCGCCCCGCACTTGCCTTGGTCAACCAGCGTCCCGTAGTAGTCCCGCACCAGATAGTGGGTCGCTGGCCCCTTGCCGCCGACGGTGAACGCGGGCCGCTCGCCGACGTAGAATATCGGGTTGCGGCGTCCGGGGTCCAGCGTCACCATGTTCGGCGGCGTCTTCCAACTCCACCCGCCCGCGCGGGCGGGGTGGGGCAGAAGGAGCATCAGGACAGCAATGAGAGCGAGAAAAACAAAAACTTGGCCGCGTCTTGACATGACTGGATTTCCCTGACCCGTTCTGAGTCACTGCTGTCACTGTCCCCAGAACGGAAGCAGCGGCTTCTGATGAACCGCTGTCCAGTAAAAGAAAGGCGACGAAACCGCCAAGCCCAGAATCGCCTGCGTGTAAGCAAACATCGCGTAGTGCCGTCGGATGAGCATACGACAGAACCACACCTCCACTGCCACGGTGCCGGCCACAAGAAGAAGTACCGAGCCACGGCTGAAGTTCATCCAGCCCACGAACTGCGGGCCGATGCGAGGAACGAGCGCTACCGAGAACGCCAGGAGAGTGACGACATCAGCCCAGATGATTACGCTCATAAAGTAGAGCCAGATGCCGATAGGCACGGCGGCGAAAATCCCTGAGACGATTTCAAGAACTGCTCGCCAAGGACGAGAGCCATCTCCATTTTTTGCCATCAGTATCACCTCAGAATAATGCGTGTGTCTGGAAGTGTATTCATTCTTACCCCAGCCAGAACTCGTCTGGCAAGGGCGTGTCGAAATCCTCGCTGACCCAAATCTGGCCCCGGTTTAGGCCAGCGACACGTGGGGGTGCAACGGTCGGCGTGAGGGGCGAGGAAAACAGCATCTGGCGTACCTTTTGCTGTAGCAGTGCTTCGGCGTCCTGCCCGCTCTGTGTTGCCTCTACGCGCAGCTTCTCTTCCAAATCCGGAGGCAGTTCCAGCATTACCGCCATCGTGTCACTCCATTTCTAGCCGAACAGGCCATTCACCATCCCGCCGTCCACCGAGAGTGTCTGCCCTGTCAGGTAACTGGCCTTGTCGGAGGCGAGGAACGCGACGACGCTGCCCAGTTCGCGCGGGTCACCTAAACGCCGCAGAGGAATAGCCTCGGCGGCCTGGGCGGCGATCTGCTCGACGGTAAAGGGGGTGCCCTCGGCGCGGGCCTCGTAGACGTGTTTGATGCGGTCGGTGTCGAAGAAGCCGGGGCAGACATTGTTGACCAGGATGCCGTCGGCGGCAAGCTCGATAGACAAACTCTTCGCCAGGCCGATCACGGCGGGCCGGAGGGCATTGGAGAGAAATAGGCCGGGGATGGGCTGCTTGACGCTCGTGGAGACGATGTTGATGATGCGTCCCCCGCCGCGCTCCTTCGCCGCCGTGAGGTGCGGGACCGCCGCCCGGATGAGCCGCAGGACTGGCCAGAGCGTGCTGTCCAGGCCGGCCTGCCAGTCCCGCTCCGACAGGTCTGCGAACTTGCCGGGGGCCGGACCGCCGCCGTTGGTCACCAGGATATCGAGCTGGCCGAACCGGGCCAGGGTCGCCTTGATCAAGCGGTTGATCGCCTCGGGGTCGGAGATGTCCCCGGCGACCGTGTGAACGTCCGCGCCCTTGACGGCCATGACCTGCCGGATGGCCTGTGCCGCCGAGGCCAGCGCCTCGGGCCGACGCCCGTTGATGACGACCCGCGCGCCCTCGCGCGCCAGCGCCTCGGCGCAGGCCCGTCCCAGGCCCTGGGAAGAGGCCGCGACGATGGCGACCTTGCCGGTCAGTCCGAGTTCCATGCGAAAAGTCCTTTGGGCGCAGGTGGGCGCAGAGGTATTGTGGCGTGGGGAGTAGGCTTGTCAAGGAGGACGTCACGACACGCTGGTTCGCCCCACAAAGGTCAGTTCGCCACGAAGGGGAAGGTCTTCGTCACCGGCCTCCAGACATCCTCGCCCGGCGCCGGCCTGCTCCCGGTCGGGACGGCCGCGCTGCGGAAAGTGACCAGGGGCGCGATGGCCGGGTGATGCTCGCTTTCGACGATCTCCAGGTCGGCCGCCGCCCCCGTCGCGTTGGGCTGGTACACGAACGTCACCGTGTTCGCCCCCTGGCGCAGCCGCATCGTGATGTCCTGGTCGAGTATCCCGGAGAACGACCTGTAGCGCACTCCGTTCAGCAGCACCATCACATGCGCGTCCCGCAGGCGGCCCCGCAGCCAGTGCGAGTGCGCCGTGGGCATCGCGCGCCCCTGGAGCGGATCGTGCCCGAGCAGCGGGTCGGATGAGTCGGGTGCCGCGTCTCCCACCAGTGGGTCCGTCGGCCTGCTCGGCGGCGCGGCAGCCACGGGCGCGACCGCCTTCGCCTTGTGGGGCGGCCCCATCGGTCCGCTGTAGGGCTGATCATTGCCGCACCCGGTCAGCAGGAGCAAGGGCAAGAAAAAGGTGAGGTGCTGCACTTTGAGACTTCCGTTCATACGATCATCCCCGCACCCACCGTCTCATTCGTCGCCTCGTCAATCAGGATCAGGCTGCCCGTCGCCCGGTTGCGGCGGTACAAATCGAAGAACAAAGGCTGGGTCGTCCGCAAAGTCAGCCGCGCGATCTCGTTCAGCCCAACCCGCGTGTCGGCCTCGTTCTTCTCCAAGGTGCTGATGTCCAGCTTATACTGGACCGCTTTCACGATGGCCCGGACTTCGCGCGTCGTATGCTTGACTATGTACTTGCCGTTCGGGACCAAAGCCTTCTCGCCCAGCCAGCAAACCATGATGTCTAGATCCTGCGAGACCTGCGGCGGGTCATCGGCGGCAACGATCATGTCGCCCCGGCTGATGTCTATCTCATCTTCCAAAGTCAAGGTCACCGACATCGGCGCAAACCCCTCGGCCAATGCGCCCTCGAACGTGTCTACAGACTGCACCCGTGACCGGACGCCCGCCGGCAGGGCCAGCACCGCATCGCCGGGATGGAAGACGCCGCCCGCGATCCGCCCCGCATACCCCCGGTAGTCGGGAAACTCCGCCGACTGTGGCCGGATCACATACTGGACCGGGAACCGCGCATCCGTCAGGTTGACATCGTTCTCGATGGGCACCGTTTCCAGCAGGGACAGCAGGGCCGGGCCGTCATACCAGTCCATGTTCTGGGACCTGTCTACCACGTTGTCCCCGTGCAGGGCACTGATGGGGATGAACCGCGCGTCCGCCACGTCCAGCCCCGACGCGAACACCTCGAAGTCATGCTTGATGCTCTCAAAGACCTCTTGGCGATACTCTACCAAATCCATCTTGTTGACGCAGACGACGATGTGCGGGATGCCCAGCAGGGAGGCGATGATGGCGTGCCGCCGGGTTTGCTCGATGACCCCCTTGCGCGCGTCTACCAGGATGATCGCCAGGTTCGCCGTGGATGCCCCCGTCACCATGTTGCGCGTGTACTGGATATGGCCCGGCGTGTCCGCGATGATGAACTTGCGCCTCGGCGTCGCGAAGTACCGATAGGCCACATCAATCGTGATGCCCTGCTCCCGCTCCGCCCGCAGCCCGTCCGTCAAGAGGGCCAAGTTGACCCCCTCCTCGCCCCGCCGCTCAGTGGACTCCCTAATCGCCTCATATTGGTCGTCGAAGATGGCCTTGCTGTCATACAAAAGCCGCCCGATCAGCGTACTCTTGCCGTCATCCACGCTCCCCGCCGTCGTGAAGCGCAGCAGGTCCATACCCAGGTAGCCAGTTGTTGAAAAGTCGTTCATTTTGCCTCTGTCAGATACCCCTTGCCGACCGCATCCTGAATCATCGCCTCGGCGTATTCCCACAGCCCCGCCGCGCCTTCCGCCATGTGTCCATTATGGGCGATCACTTGCGCGTCCGTCACCCCATGCTCGCGCCACGACTGGCCCTGCGTGTGGTAGTTGTGCAGCATCGGCATCAGGCGATCCAATGCCGCCGCGAAGCGCGCTTCGGGCGTCGCGCGGGCCTCGAACTCCTCCCAGAGCCGGTGCATCTCGTCTCGCTGGTCGTCCGGCAGCAGGCCGAAGATGCGCCCCGCCGCCTCCTGCTCCCGTGCGGCCTTGCTCTCGTTACCGGCCACGTCATAAATATAGGTGTCGCCCGAATCGATCTCCACCACGTCATGGATCAGGAGCATCTTCAGGACGTGCAGCAAATTGACTTCGACGTTCGCGTGTTCCGCCAGCAGCATCGCCATGACGGCCAGGTGCCACGAGTGCTCCGCCGAGTTTTCATGGCGCGGCTCGTTCAGCAGATAGGTCCGTCGCAGAACACTCTTAAGCTTGTCTATTTCCAGCAGAAACGCGATCTGCTGTTCCAATCGTTCCGTGTTCAATCCTTGTTTCCTGTATCTCTCATGTGAGGCTGATCTGCCCTGTGCGGAAGTCAACGATGAGCCGCCCGCCTCGGATAAAGTCCAAGCCGAGAAGCCCGTCTATCGGCAGCGAGGACGGCAGGGTGTGCGCCTGAATCGTCACCCCCGACTGTGTCTGCCCCAATGCTTCCAGGTGATCTACGGTGACAAGAGGAACGGACACAATGCCGCCTCCCATCGTCACCGGCACAGTGGGGGAGGTCAGCATGTCAACGCCGATGATTCCCAAGACGCGCCGGCTGATCGCCGTCTCGGTCGCGGCCGTATCCAGGGCGAGGCGTACCGCTCGGTTGCCACGCGGGCCGAACACGGTCGCGGTCACGACAATCAGACCACCCGCTGGGTTGAACGGTACACTCACGACCAGAAGCTCAGGATTACGGACGTCTCCGGCATCGGCCCTAGATAGAGGTATGCTGCCCTCTCAAGTTGGAGGGAAGCGTCATAGTCATACATGGCTTCCCGGTCTTTGCCGTGGAATACGACACGCCCCCGCCGCACGTCCCGGTTCTCGTCCATCTCCGGTTCGGCGATCAGCACCCACTCGCCATCAAATCGCGCTTCCATCTCGGCGCGTGTCAGCACTTCATTCATGGAATAACCTCTTTTGCCTCTCGCAAATCATCCACCAAAACCGCGCACTCGTTGGGATGCACCTGCCGCAGCCGCCGCCAGTCCGCGACGTTCTGGCCGTCCAGCAGAACATCCGGCTTGGGCAGGAACGCCGTGAAACAGTCGGCCAGACCGAACTCCACCGCGCTTTCCCGCGCGTAATCCGCCCCGCCGGAACTCCAGCAGTAGAGGGCCGCGCCCTGCCAGTGCAAGTCCTGGATGTGGTGGATGACGGCGGGCATCGGCATCCGCTTCGTGCCGTAGCTGCGGACGAATGTATCATCCACGTCCACATAAATGACGACGGCTCCCATGGCTGTCATGCTCCTGACTAACGCTGTGCTGCGACCCGCTCCGTCGCCCGTTCCGGCATCGGGCGCAGTGTCATCGTTTGGCTTACCAGAGCCGCCGACGGATGAGGGCGCAGGCTGAGGTCTATGGTCGGCGGAACCGCCCCCCTCCGAGTGCTCTGGCGCGTCAGCGCGACCTGCACCGGGCGCGCGTCGCCTGGCCACAGCCGCAGATGGCCCACGAAGGGCAGGCCGCCGCCCTGCGTCATCTGCCGG
>JANLUQ010000494.1:0-4544 GCA_031363565.1 Armatimonadota bacterium
ACGCACGAGCGGTTCACGCGCGAGGTCAAGATCGGCCACCTGCTCAACCACCCGAACATCCAGCGGCTGCACGAGCTAGCGACTCTGAACCACTCGGAGTTCCTGGTGCTGGAATATGTGCCCGGCGACACACTGCGTCATGCCTTCGATGTGCGGGGGACTCACCGTGACGCCAAGGACTTCCCGCAGGCCGTTGACCTGGGGCTGCAACTGGCCCGCGCCCTGGCCTACGCGCACGAAAACCATGTGGCGCATCGGGACCTGAAGCCCGAGAACGTGATCGTCACGCCCGAGGGACAGGCGAAGGTGATGGACTTCGGCATCGCATTCATGCAGGGGGCACGTCGCGTCACCTGGGGTCCTCTGTCGTCGCAGGTCGGCACCCCCGATTACATGGCACCTGAGCAGATTCAGGGGGGCAGGGGCGATAGCCGGACGGACGTTTACGCGCTTGGCATGATCCTCTACGAGTACCTCGCGGGCTGCCTCCCCTACCGAGGCGACAATGCGCTTGCCGTGATGAACCAGCACGTCAACGCCAAGGCCCCACCGCTCCACCAGTTCCGCAAAGACGTGCCGCCCGCCCTGGAAGAGACGGTCATGAAGGCGATCCGGCGCAACCCCTCGAGCCGGTGGCCAACGATGGCCGCTCTCATCGAAGCTTTGGAGAACCCGGCCAATGTGGAGGTCGCCGCCCTGCGCGCCGAGCGTGAGAGTGAGACGGAGAACGCGGCCAGTGCTGGCCGCCTCGCCGGCAAGCTCAACCTGCCGTTCTCCAACACCCTCCTCGTCGTGTTCGCCGCCCTGGTCCTCCTCATCGCCCTGGCCGCCTTCGCCGTCCACTTCATTCCGCCCGCCGCCCACCGCCCCTAAATCGGCGGCTTGACAGGTAAGCCGGCTTTTGTTATACTGAGGCAGAGGAAGTAACCCCATGTCGTCACCTGCCGTTGACAACCACCCGCCTGTCGCTGGTTTGGCCCGCTCCGCCGCCCTCGATGCCTCCCGGGAAACGGCCCGGCGCCGGGCCACGCTGGAAGAAGCGCCCTTCTGGAAGGAAGTCACTGCGTTCAACCAGATGCCCCAGGTCCAGATTGACCAGTTCTATGGTCAGTATGTCGCCGTCTACCAGGGGAACATCGTGGACTCGGACTTTGACGAGGCCGAGTTGGCGCTCCGCTTCTACCGAACCTGGGGCTATGTCCCTGTCTACATCCATAAAGTCGGCACCGAAGAGGGCTTGGTGGACGCGGAAGAAGACCAGGGGTAATCGAGCGCGTTGATGTGCCGCCGGTCCCTGGCGCCGACATTCAGATCAGCCTCATACTCTCAATGCTGGACGATGGAACCAGCGAGTGGCGCGAGGAGCTAGGTGCTGTCTCGGAGGAGACTGTCATTTGGCAGCCGTTCCCCGGCGGCCACAGCATCGGCGCGATCATCCTGCACATCGCCGATGTCGAGGCTTACTGGCTGCACCAGATCGGTGCGGGCCAGACTCGCTCCGAGGAAGAACTGACGCGGCTTCTATCTAAAGAGACCCAGCAGTACGACCTGTCGTGGCCTCTGCCACCCACACAGCCCCTCTCCTGGTTCCTCGCCCAGCACGACGCGATCCGCGCCCGCACCCGGCAGATCGTCGCGACCTGGGACGACCCCGCCCTCGTCCGGCCTCGGGGGGACGCCGAGTTCACCCGCCGCTGGCTCCTCCACCACGTCCTCACCCATGAAGCCTACCACGGCGGCCAGGCCGTCCTGCTCTCGATCCTGCATGGGCGGCGTTAGATCAACAATCAGGCAGAATGCATGTCCCACCACCTGACAGGAGGGAATTCAGTTACACTTGTCAGATGAAAGTGAGTTCCTGCAGCTTCTGCCAGTTCTGTTCCTAGAGCCACAGCTCTTTCCACCTGATTGGCAAATCCCCTTACACTACAAAGTCCATACTCCGTGTACCTCGGATGATAGAGAGAGGGGACCTGAGCGATAGCCGACAACCCAATATACCAGCCCCAACTGTCGCCGTCCCATGATCCCTCGATGACGACCACTGTATCCTTGACTGTGCTTAGACGCTCAAATGCCTTATTGCGGGCAAGGCTGTCACCGTCAAAGCTCACCCCAAGCTGCCGCCGCCGGATGTCTAATGCCTCCGCCGCTTGGTTTAACCCACATCCTGTCGCCGCCCTGTAGAACCGAGCAACATCCATGAGCTTGTTCTCCCATATGAGTTCATCTACAAAGTCTTGCTGATCCGCGTTAAGTTCCACCACGGTTGCTTCCTCCCGTTTCATCCCGTGTTCTTCACCCCTGCCGCCACCCCATTGATCGAAAGCAGCACGGCCGCGCGCAGGTCGCGCCGCTGCGCCTTCAGGTCCTCCAAGTCGCCCTCCGGCGGGAGGGCGCGCAGGCGGCGCAGAAGCTCCACTTGCAGGTAGCTCAACGGGTCCACATAGGGGTTTCTGAGGCGAATGGACTTTTGCAGCACGGGCTGGTTGTCCAGTAGCGCCTCCCGCTCCGTGATGCGGCAGATGACGGCGACCGAGCGCCGAAACTCGTCGGCAATGGTGGTGTAGATGCGCTGGGCCATTTCCTGGTCCCCGACCAGGCGCGCGTAGCGGGCGGCGATGTCCATATCGGCCTTGGCGAGCGACATCTGGGCGTTGTCCAGCATGGTCGCAAAGAAGGGCCATCGTCGGTACATTTCCCGCAGACGCGAGAGGTGGGTTGGGGACTGGCCGGCATAGCCGCCCAGAGCGGTCCCGATGCCGTACCAGCCTGGCAGGGTGTAGCGGGACTGCATCCAGGAAAAGACCCAGGGGATCGCGCGCAGGTCCTCGATGCGGTCCGAGGCGGTCCGCTTGGGCGGGCGCGAGCCGATGTTAAGCTGTGCCAGCTCGCCCACCGGGGTCGCCTCCTGGAAGAAGCGGACGAAATGGGGGTCGTCATAGACCAGGGCGCGGTAGGCATGAAACGCCGTGTCCGAGACCTCTTCCATCGCCCCCGCCCAGTCCGGCGGTGCCTCGCCAGCCTCGGCGTCCTGCTCCGCGCTTGCCATCAGCACGGCATGGACGATCTGCTCCAGGTTGCGGTAAGCTATCTCCTGGTCGAAATAGCGGGCCGCAATGACCTCCCCCTGCTCAGTGATCTTCAATCGCCCCCGAACGCTGCCGGGCGGCTGGGCCAGGATCGCCTTACCCGCCGGGCCGCCCCCGCGCCCGACGGCCCCGCCGCGCCCGTGGAACAGGCGCAGGGTGACGCCGTGATGCAGGGCGACGGCGGCAAGTCGCGCTTGGGCGACGTAGAGCTTCCAGTTGGCGGTCAAATACCCGCCGTCCTTGTTGCTGTCCGAGTAGCCGACCATGACCTCCTGGCTATCGCCGCGCAGGGACACGTTGCGCCGATAGAGCGGGTTGGACAGCAGCGTGTCCAGCACGTCGGGCGCGTTCTCCAGGTCCTCGATGGTCTCGAACAGGGGCACGACATCCACCTGCGACCAGCCGCCCTCCGCTTGCAGGTCAGCCAGTCGGGCCTCCTTCGCCAGCAGCAGCACGGCCAGCACATCGGAGACGTCCGAGGCCATGGACAGGATGAACGAGCCGACCGCTTCCGGCCCCAAGGTCTGCATCTTGTCCGAGACGAGCCGGAACAGGCCCAGAGTCGTGTTCGTCTCGTCGTCGAACTCAAGCCGGGTGGGGACAAGGGGTCGCCGCCCGCCGATCTCCCGTTCCAGCAGGCCGACCTTCTCCTTCTCGGTCAATGCCGCCCAGTCTATCCCCTGGTCGCGCAGGACGGCAGCCAGAGCGCCTAGGTATTTGTCTTTGTGCTCTCGGATGTCCAAGCGCGCCAGGTGGAAGCCGAACAATCGCGCCTGCGAGATCAACGGGGCGAGTGCGCGCCGGGCGGCATAGTGACCCCCGTTCGCTTCCAGCGATTGACGGATCGTTTCCAGGTCGGCGATGAACTCCGATGCCGACAGATACCCGCCCTCGTCGCCGGCCTGCGTCCGCCGCAGGCGCTCCCAAATGAACTCGCACTTGCGCCGGTACGGCTCCGTCGGGCTGCGGCCCGCCGCCTCAGTCACCACCTGCGGCAGCCGCTCCGCGTCCCCGGTCAGCGAATGTTCCAGAGCGTCCGAGACGCCGACGTAGTGCCGGGACTGGCTCAGGCGGTCGCTGAGTGTCCGCACGGCGGGGATATATTGGGACAGGACTTTGTCCCGGTGCAGGCGCAGCACCTCCGAGGTATGCGCCAATGTGATCGTCGGGTTGCCGTCGCGGTCGCCGCCCACCCACGACCCGTATTCCAGGAAGACGGGGATGTCGAACCTCTCATCGGGATACCACTGCGCCAAAGCCTTTTCGAGATCGGCATAGAGGCGCGGCGTCACCTGAAACAAAGTTTCGCCGAAGTAGAACAGGATGTTCCGGGCCTCGTCCAGCACAGACAGGCGGCGCTGGCGGACCTCATCGGTCTGCCATAAGATCTCGGTCTCGGCGGCGATGTCCAGTTCCAGCCTCTCCTGATCGCTCCGAGACGTCTGCGGCTCT
>JANLUQ010000505.1:0-9255 GCA_031363565.1 Armatimonadota bacterium
CTATGGGTCCTACTTCGGGTTCCGCTGCCGGCTCCACGTGCCCGTTGGGCGCCTGTTCTTCCACGACCAGGAGGATGCCGTGGGCCGCACCCTCCACCCCTGGCAGGCGGGTGAGACGGACCCGGCAGGCGATGGCCCTGCCGCGCCGGTTCCGCGCTTGCAGTGTGAGTTCCCGCTGGCCGCTCTGGTCGGTGAGGCAGGCGCGGATGGCGGGGACCAAAGCCTCGACCGGCAGGCCGATGTCTAGGGTCAGAAACGCCTTGCCCTCGGCCTCCTCGGGACGCAGGCCCCACAGGTCCTGGGATCGGCCGTTCCAGATCTGTACTTGAAGGTCGCCGTCCAGCACGATGACGCTGCCGCGCAGGCTGCCCAGGATAGACTCTAGGAAGACGTTGACATGGTCTAGCTCCCCCGAGCGAACCCGCAGCTCTTCATTGATGGTCTGGAGTTCCTCATTGGTGGACTGAAGCTCCTCATTGGTCGTCTCCAGCTCCTCAACCGTGGACTGGAGCTCTTCATTGGTTGTCTCCAGCTCCTCGTTGCTGGACTGAAGCTCTTCGTAGGCCGTTTCCAGGGCGCGGCTGGCTTCCTGCAACTCCTCGGACAGATGCCGGGCGCGGGTAACATCACTGAAGGAGACCCCTGTGCCGAGCAGTGTCCCGCTCTCCTGGAGAGGGACGAGCGAGACATCCAGAAAGATCGGCTCACTGCCGGGCGGCGTGTAGGCCACATCTTTGACGCTGACCGGGCGGCGTCCCGCCGTGACCTGTTCGATGAGGGAGCGCAGCTCGACGGGGCGATAGGAGATTTCCAAGTCTTGGAGCGGACGGCTCAGGTCGCGCCCGTTCAGGCGGAATAGGGTGAGTGCGCGCTCGTTCGCCATCGTCAGCAACCCGCCCCGGTCCACGACGATCTGCGCGACGGGACCGGACTGGAAGACCGAGTCGCGCAGCCGCAGGGCGTCGCTGGTGAGCGCGCCCAGAGGCTCCCCCCCCGCCCGCGTGATCAGCAGCATCCGGTCGCGCAGGCCGGACTGGGCGGCTTTGACGAACACGCGCCGCTTCAGGTCAAGCGGCAGGAAGAGGTTGGCATGCGAGAACAGCATCTCGGCTTTGCCCAGGCAGAGATACCCGCCGTCGCTGACGCCGAAGTGGAACCGGGCGAGGATCTGCGCCTGCACCTCGGCATTGAAATACATGAGCGCGTTGCGGCAGGTCAGCAGGTCAACGCGCGAGATCGGTGCGTCCCGCAGGAGGTCGTGACGCCCGAAGATCAGGGCGCGGCGCAGATCCTTGTGGAAGACATACCGGTCGCCTTCCAGGTCGAAGTACTTTTCCAGCAGGGGGGGCGGAATGCCGTGGACCTCGCGGGCGGTGTAGGCACCGGAGCGGGCCTGTGCCAAAGCCTCCTCGTCCACATCCGTCGCATAGATCTTGACGCGCCGGCGGAACGCTTCGACGCCCATCTTCTCGGCCAGGATCATCGTCAGCGAGTATGCCTCCTGACCCGAGGCGCAGCCGGCGCTCCACAAGCGAATTGGCCCGTCCTCAGGCTTTGCGGCGAGGAGGCGCGGGACGATCTCGTCGGCGAGATAGTCCCAGGTAGTGATGTCCCGGAAGAAGGCCGTGACATTGATAAGTATCGTGTTGAACAGACGTTCGAACTCGTCGGGATGGACCTCGAGGTAGTCTATATAGTCGCCGTAGCGCGTCACGCCGACGGCCTGCATCTGCTTGTCCACGCGGCGCATCAGGCTGGCGCGTTTGTATCCTAAGAAGTCAAATCCACGGCTGTACTTCAGATAGGACAGCAGATTTTCGAATTCGAGGACCGGTTCCGCATCCGGGCCGACTTCCTCCAGAGTGTCCTCTTCGTGTCCCTCGCCGGGGTCCGTCGTGCCGGGCAGAAGGCCGCTTTTGGTTGTGCTGCTATCGGGTGCGTTCATGTTGATCACGGCGTGTCACCGCTTCCTGCGTTGGGTGGCGATGGGCTGCGGCTGCTTTCTCCCCTGCCGGGCGGGCCGGATTCGGCGATGATCTGTCCGCCCAGAAGCGCCTGCCGGATGATGGAGGCCCGTCCGCGCGCGTCCGTCGCCTGCTGCGTGAAGTGGTCAGCGGCCAGGCCATGCCCGCGCCTGGCCGCTCCCCCGCTCAGGCGGTCAGCGAAGGCCGCGCTCTCTTCCAGGGCGCGCAGGGCGTCTTCCGGGGCATCCGACTGCGAGGCCAGAAGGCTTTCGGGGGAGAAGATGTGGCCGACCTGGCAGCGGAAGCGCAGCAGTCCGTCCTCCTCGACCTCCCACAAGGCGCTGTGGCAGTCCGGGCAGGCGTAGCCCGAGGGCTTGACTTCCTGCCGAGTTTCCGGCGCTTTGATATCGAACTCGGCGGCTTTGACTTCCTCTTCCAGTTCCGGCGTCATGGCAGCCGCGCTTTCTTCCTGAGCAGGGTGCCATGCCAAGCGGACCAGGATCGGGCCGATCTCCGCCAGTGGGACGATATAGTCCACGTCCACTCCCTCGATCGCATAGCGCGGCATGGAGTCGAACAAGGCCTCCTCGGGGTCCTGCACGACGGCCAGGCCGCCGCGCAACTTGACGGCCTGCAGCCCTGCCGTGCCGTCGTCGAGCGTGCCGGTAAGGACGACGCCGATCACGCGTGGCCCGTAGGCGGCGGCGGCCGTGCGAAATAGGGTATCCACGGCGGGCCGGTGCCCGTCCTCTTGGGGGCCACGCGTCAGCCGGACGCGACCCTCCTCGACGAGGAGGTGGTGGTCGGGCGGCGCGATGTAGATGCGCCCGTTCTGGATCGGCTCCCCATCGGTGGGATGGACAGCAGGCAAGGAGCCGTGTCGGCTGAGGATGCCGGGCAGGACGCTGTTCCCATGAGCGGGGACATGCAGCACGACAAAAACGGCGGCGGGCAGGTCGGCGGGAAGGTGTCCGACTAGATGGCCCAGTGCCTCCACGCCGCCCGCCGAGGCACCGACGACGATGATGTCATGCCTCTGCGGGGCTTTCTTGGTAAGTGTCGCTTCTAAGGTGGGCATTTAGTAAAACAACGCCGTTCGTATTTCCATTAGTTTACTAGGATCGGAGGAGAATGTCAAGGAATATCCTCTCCCCGTCGCTGCGCGCCGACCCTCCCCTCAAAGGGAAGGGGATGTAAAAGGGGGTTGGTCCAGTTTCCTCTGGGTTTGCCCTGACCGGAAGGTTTTCTGACAAGCCCCCGGTCAAGGTAAGCCCCCTAAGCAAAGCGAAGTCACACCCGACCACCCTTCCCCTTGAGGGGAGGGTCGGCGCGCAGCGACGGGGAGAGGATCAGATCCCGTACACGTCCCCGAACTTCCTCTTTAGGTACTTCAAATAGGGCGCGGGGTCGAGCGGCCCGCCGACGATGCGCTGGACCAGGTCTTTGGGGAGATATTTGCGCCCATGCTGATGGACGTTCTCCCGCAGCCAGCCCAGCAGTGGCGCGAAGTCACCTGCCGCGACCTGTGCTTCGATCTGCCCGCCCAGGTCGGCGTCGGCTTTGTCGTAAAGCTGGACGGACAGCAGGTTGCCCACCGAGTAGGTCGGGAAGTAACCGATCGCCCCGCCGGACCAGTGTACATCCTGCAGGATGCCCCGCGCGTCATCGGGCGGCGTCAGGCCGAAATACTCCTGCATCTTGGCGTTCCAGGCATCGGGCGCGTCGGCCACGGACAGACCGCCCGAGAGCAAAGCCTGCTCGATCTCGAAGCGCAGCAGGATGTGCAGGTTATAAGTGACTTCGTCCGCCTCGACCCGGATCAAGGACGGCTCGACCTTGTTGATGGCCCGGTAGAACTTCTCGCCGTCTACATCGCTCAACGATTCCGGGAACGCGGCTTGAAGGCTTGGATAAAAGAAATGCCAGAAGGGGCGCGACCGACCCACCAGGTTCTCCCATAGCCGCGACTGGCTCTCGTGGAAACCCAAAGAAGCGCCGTCGGCCAGGATGTTCCCCGCATAGCGTTCCGCCACGCCCTGCTCGTAAAGGGCGTGGCCCGTTTCGTGGATCGAGCCGAACAGGGCGGTAGGCAGGAAGTCCGGGTCGAAGCGCGTCGTGATGCGTACATCGTCGCGCCCGAAAGAGGTGCAGAATGGGTGCAGGGCGCGGTCCTGCCGGCCCCGGCTCCAGTCATAGCCCAGCGCTCTGACCACCGTTTCGCCGAACTGACGCTGCTTCTCCTCATCGAAGGAGCGGTGCAGGACCGAGTCGTCGGCGGCCCCCGGCCTCGATACGGAAACGGCCTTGACCAAGGCGACCAGGTTGGGCTTGATGGCCTCGAACATGGCCCGGACATCCGCCGTCGTCATGCCCATCTCGAATTGGTCCAGCAGGGCATCGTAGCGCTCCCCACCGTGTCCCAGGTGGTCGGCAGCCTGCCGCGTCAGGTCCAAGATCTGCTCCAGCCAGGGCGCGAACCGGCCCCAGTCGCTTTCGGCACGCGCCTGTGCCCACTGCTCGAAGGCTAGGGCGGTGACGCGGGCGGTCTCAGCCACCAGGGCCGTCGGGATCTTGGTCGCCTGATCGAAGTCCCGCCGGGCGGCCCGCAGGTAAGCGGCCTCATCCGAGTCGGCCGCCATGCTGCCGCCCCCGCGCTCCGCCGCATCCAGCAGGCGCGCGATTGTCTCCCCCGTCGCCTTCTCGTGGATGACCCCGGCCAGGGCCGTGAGCTGGGCCGCCCGCGCGTCCGCGCCGCCGGGCGGCATATATGTCTGTTGGTCCCAGCCTAGCACGGCGGCCGCTTCATCGAGTGCCTTCACCTCAGCCAGATGGACCTGTAACTGCTCCAATGCCTGCATATGCGATCTCAACCCCTTGCTTCACGTCTGCACATGATTCTACCCGGTGCGCGGCCTGCTCACACCGGAGGCTCGCCCGCTCCAGACGGCGATCGGGAAAAATAATGCGCTGCACACCCCAAAACCGTCACCTTCCAGCCAAAAGGAGGCTATAATGAGCGCGTCGCTGTCTCCCGACCAAGACGTCCCCCGGCACCGCTCATCTGTCCTCCTATGCTCGCGCCCATGCTCTGATACTGTCCTGCCTTCCTGCATTCCTGCATCGCTGCCCGGCGGCCTCAAGATACATTTCAAGATTTAATATTCCCTTAACATTCTTGCCTGTGCTTGGCCGGTATAATGGCTCCGCTTATAACATGTCGGCGGCAGGAAACCGCCGGCCCGGCACGATCTAGTCACGATCTGTACGAAAGGACCTCAATTCATGTCATTCACCTCCCGTAAGCGTGACCCAGCCCGCGCCGATCCGCGCGGCTTCACCTTGATCGAGCTGCTCGTCGTCATCGCCATCATCGCGATCCTCGCCGCCATCCTCTTTCCCGTTTTCCAGAAGGTCCGCGAGAACGCCCGGCGGGCTGCCTGCCAGTCCAATATGAAGCAGCTCGGCATCGCCATGATCCAGTACTCGCAGGATAGCGATGAGGAGTATATGTCGCCCTACAAGTACGGAAGCACGGACGCCAACGGCAACTCCCCGCTGGAGCCGTTCCTCAAGAACCACTCCAACGGCGGCACGGCCACAAGCACTGTCTGGGCCTGCCCGGACTTGCAGGGGTACAGCGGGACGGCGGCAGGGTACTACTATGCGCGCTCCTATGCGATGAACATTTTCCTCCGAAGCCCCGGCCCTAACTACAATAATAGGTATACCGTCAATGACCCGGACGCCTGCTACACTGCACCTACCCAATACCTCAGCGCCAGCTTCAAGTCGTCCACCGGCTCCGGTGAGTCCTACCTGAGCGGGACGAACAACCCCGTCAACCTGGCCGCGATCGTCGAGCCGGCCAACACGGACATGCTGTTCGAGGCGATGCCGGAAGACAGCAGCAGCACCCCCGCCTACTACTACGGCAGCACGGTCCAGAACGGCGACTACATGATGGTCAAGGGGTTCTGGGACACGCTCGCCCACGAGCAGAAGTTCTGGTACAGCGCACAGTCCCCCGACATGCCCTATCACGGTTCGCGGAGCAATTACCTGTTCTGTGATGGTCATGTGAAGGCCATGGTGGTGCAGAAGATGGACTTCGACATCACGAATCCCGGTCCGAACGGTAACATCTGGACCGTGAAAGAAGGGCGCAGCGGCGTACCGCTCCCCGCACAGTCCGCCTGCCACAGCTAAATGCCTGGAGACCTTGACCCATGAAACCGCAGCAGTTTCTCTTGTTCGCCCTGTCCCTCCTGTCCGCCGGACTAGCCGCGCCCAATGTCCGTGCCGACGTGCCTGCCGCGAAGGCGTCGGCGGCGGACGCTGGGGAGAAGACATTCCCCGCCCAGTCCGCCGTCGCCGCCAAAACGGCCTTTGCTGCGGTCGTCGCCTCGGACAAGGCGGTCGCCGCCGCCCTCGACGCCAAAGCCCTGGCGGACGCCCAGAAGCTCGTCGGCAAGCCCGGCGCGTTCCAAGGAACGGTCAGCCAGGTCTACTCGCCGCGCAGCCACAATGTCGCCATCCTGGACTTCGCCCCGGACTACCATGCTGCCGTCACGGCAGCGGTCAAGCCCGATGCCTATGCTAAGTTCCCCGATCTGAAATCGCTCGTCGGCAGGCATGTCCTCATCAGCGGCAAGTTCAGTGCGAACTCGCACGGCGTCGCGCAGATCGAGATGATCAGCCCAGCCCAGGTGAAAATCATCAATTAGGCGCAGGCGGTAGGAGGCCGATGGGGCATAGGCCGCCGGGGATGCAGGCCGCACCCCCGACCGCCACAATATGTTCCTTTTAACCTTTTAGCAATTTATTTTTTGCGGGGGTGAGATTTCCCTTGACAAAACCACCCCCGAGTGATAGGATGTAATATAGCATACCCGTAAGAAATCCGGCGGGTGACAGAAAGGGGGCCAGAGCGGTGGGTAGGACCGGGACAGGAGGGCCGGCTAACGGAGGCCGGTTTCCGATCGGGCCTGGTTCTTGTCGAGATTCGTGCGAGTGAGAGACTGAGTTTTACCGAGTATCCGTATTGATGCAACATCTATGCAGAGGAGACTTCCGGTGTTAAAGAATTTCATCAACACTCCTGCCAAGCGTGGCTTCACGCTGATCGAGCTTCTTGTCGTAATCGCCATCATCGCTATTCTGGCGGCGATACTCTTCCCCGTGTTCTCCAAAGTCCGGGAGAACGCGCGCGCCATGTCCTGCGCCTCCAACATGCGCCAGATCGGGCTGTCCCTGCGCCAGTATTCTCAGGACGCGGATGAGCTGTATCCGGCCATTCGCCTGGGCGATCAGTTAGATGGGAACCCGAACAACCAGGTCAACGACGTCTTCGACGCCACCCTCGCCAAGTACATGCTCTGCTGGGAAAACGAGGTACAGCCGTACATCAAGAGCAAGTCTGTTTTCATCTGCCCCTCCAACCCCAACGCCCACCTGATGGCGGGAACGACCGCCAGCGGCAACCAGAACACCCAGGGGTGGGGCGCCGAGACAGACCACATCCTCCCCGTCAGCTACGTCATGAACGCCAACGTCAGCTCGTGGGTCCCTGCCTCGTCCAATGTGACCTGGACCGATCCGAAACCACTTTCTGATGCCCAACTAGTCCGCCCGTCCGACACCATCGCCATCGCCGAGGAGACCATCTCGAACTACAACAACGGCAACGCCGACCCTGACATCCACGCCTCCTGGCTCTGGGGCGAGAGCTGCGGCAATAACCCGCCGGACCGATCCGGCTTTGAGCACTACGGCGGTTACCCCGGCGGGCCGGGCACGATGGCGAATTTCGTCTACTGGGATGGCCATGTGAAGGCCCGCCGCTGGGCGCAGACGCTGCTCCCGATCAGCCAGAACCAGTGGCAGTTGAACGACCCGCAGGGGAACATCAGCCGAGGCGACGGCCCCAACGATGTCGAGAACAGAAGCGGTGGCCCAGACACTTATTCTGGGACCCTTTGCCCGCAGTTCCGCTAAACCCGGAAAGGGCAAGGCGTAAGCGAGACAAAGCATGAGTGGTCCAGGACCGGGGCATTGCGTCGCGGCCCTGGATCACTCTCTGAGAGTTTAAGAGGCCGCTTCTTGTGAAGAAACATCAATTCATTCTCGCCGGAGCTGGTGTACCCGTGCTCCTGGCCCTGGGCGGGCTGCTGACTGGCTGCTCCCACCAGGAGGTGCCGCCGCCGCTCGTGCCGACTACGTCAGCGGCCCCAGCCCCTAAAAGCCCGGAAGAGATGCAGCGCCAGGCAAAACAGCATGGCTACACCATTCCCGCGAATGCCATGCCGGGCAATAAGTAGGCTGAAAGTCAGTCAACAAACCATGCCACTCGCCGATAGGCCCACCACCGAGTCCACAGCTCGCGTCCGCGTCACGCGCAGACGGGGGCGCGTGTTCGCCGCACTGCTGGTCCTGGCGGTGGCCGCATGGGCCGTGGTCTTCCTGCGCCCGGAAGCCCTGGCCCAGCGGCACGTTGAGGCCGGCATCTCCGCCGCGCGCCGGATGCGGGCGGGTCAGGCCGAAGCCGAGTGGCGTGCCGCCCTAGCGCTCGACCCGCGCAGCGCCGACGCCTGGTATCTGCTGGGCGAGATATATCTCTCCACTCGGAACTGGCCGCTCGGGGCCGATGCGTTCCAACACCTGCTGCGCGTCAGTCCCGCCACCCCCCATGCCCACGGCGATCTGGCGACCTGTCTCTACCAGGGAGGCGACCGCATGGGCGGATACGCGGAGGCGAAGCAGGAACTGGAGCGTGACCCCAACCACATCGCTTCTCTGGTGATCTGCGCGCGCATGTCGGCGATGCTGAGCCAGGACCGCCAGGAGGGGGACTGCCTGCGGCGCTTGTCGGTCCTCCTACCGCAGAGCGCGCCGCCCCAGCGGCTGTATGCCGAGTACCTGATCAACAACAGCCGCTATGCGGAGGCGGCCCCCATCCTCCAGCAACTGGTGGCGCTGTCTCCGAGCGAGCCTCAGGCTTATTCACTGCGGGGAATCAGCGGCTTCAACACCGACCCCAGCCCGAACGGGCTGTCCCAGGCGGAGGCAGATCTCCGGCAGGCCATCCGGCTGGACCCACGTATCCCGCTCCCCTACCTGTACCTGGGCAAACTCTACCGCCGCGAAGGACACGCCGCCCAGGCGATTCCTCCCCTCGAAACGGCGCACCGCCTGACGCCGGCGCAAATCGCTATCAGCTTCGAGCTGGCCCAGTCTTATGAGCAGGCTGGGGAGGCGGCCAAGGCAGCGCGGATGCGCGCACTGTGTACGCGCT